>JBFMCJ010000105.1 GCA_040754675.1 Bacillota bacterium | reverse complement strand
GCGGACGCCGGTGGACGACTCCCGGGGCAGCATCGTCTGCACGGCCCAGCTCAAGGGGTTCGCGTTCGAGTATATGACCGCCGGCAGGGTGGTGGTGCTCGGCGATCCCGGGCCGTGGATCTGCGCCGGGATGACGGGCGGCGTCGTCTATCTGCGCCTGGCCCCCTGCCTGGGCCTTGACGAAGGGGCGCTGCGCCGGCGCATCGCGCGATCCGCGAAGGTGCGGATCTCACCCATCGACGAGCGCGGCGAGCAGGACATCCGGGAACTCTTGGGGGAGTACGCCGGCTACCTGCGAAGGAGCGGCCAGGAGGCCGATGCACTCGAGGTCGAGCGCCTCGCGGCCGCCTGCCGGGAGCATTTCCTGGCGGTCCGCGCAGCGGCCGAACAGGTCGACCCTCACGTCGCCACCGAGTGAGTTGGCCAGGACAGGGGGCGAGGGCCCCTGGGGCCGCCCTGCCCTCGCCCCGAAGGCTTCCGATTCAGGAGACCTGCCGGAGTTGGTGCAGGCAGTCGAGGCAGATGTTTTTCTCGTGAAACCGGCGCAGGTTGTCGGCGTTTCCGCAGAAGATGCAGGCCGGTTCGTACTTCTTCAGGATGATCTTCTCGCCGTCGACGTAGATCTCCAGGGCGTCCTTCTCGTTGATCTGTAGCGTGCGCCGCAATTCGATGGGGATGACCACGCGCCCCAGCTCATCGACCTTGCGCACGATCCCGGTCGACTTCATCGCCCGAACCCCCCTTCCCCGGCCGCGAATTCCTGTCTCTTCCAGTCCATACGCATTATATGGAAGCAGGGGGTGTTCGTCAACAAAAAAAGCAAGAGCTGGCAATGCCCGCAGATGATGCCATTGCGCCTCTCCTGCGGCTCAAAGGAACCGGGCGAACAGCGCCACCAGGCCGGCCGCCACCAGCGGGCCAACCGGAATCCCCCCCAGGAGCCAGACGCCGGCCAGGGAGCCTGCCACAAGCCCCATCAGCACCTCGGGGCGCGCCTGCATCAACGCCACGCCGTCGGCGGCGAGCCGGCTTGCGATGAGACCCACCGCCAGGCTGAGCAGGCCTGTGGGCGTGAGCAAGACCCGGGAGAAGAGTTCGGGGGCGCGCACCGCTCCGGAGACGGCGGGTAAGAGCAGCCCAAGGACGAGGAAGAGCACCCCCAGTTCCGTGCTGTGGCGCGCCGTGGCCTCGAGGCTGCCGGGTGGCCCCAGTTCCCGAACGAACAGGGCGAGCAGCGCCGCCAGCCCCACGGCGTCGTTGCCGCTGGTCAGCCCCACGGCAGAGAGCACAAGCAACAGCAACAGCTCCCACATAGCCAGGCCTCCCAAGCTTATGCGGCCTGTCCTGCGCTCTACGCCCCGCGATATAATGAACCCGGTGAACAAATGACTCGCGGCTTTCTTTTTGCGTGCGCGAAACGGAACGAGGGGGTGCGCAGGGAAGAGGGATGGCAGCCGCTCAACTGACCGAAGAGGCGGTGCGGGAAGCCCTGCGCCGGGTCGTCGACCCGGAGCTCGGCATCAACATCGTGGACCTCGGCCTGATCTACGGGATCGAGATAGAGGGCGGCAAGGTTCACGTTCGCATGACCCTCACGGCCATCGGGTGTCCGCTTGCCTACATGGTGAACGAGATGGTCAACCAGGCCGTGCGGGAGATTCCCGGCGTGGAGGACGTCCAGGTGGAGATCGTCTGGGACCCGCCCTGGACGCCGGAGCGGATGAGCGAGGAGGCAAAGGCGCTCCTCGGGTTCTGGTGAGGCTTGCCTGGGGCGCTCAAGCGCCCAGGCCGAACAGCCGGCGGGCCGCCGCGGTGGTGACGCGTGCCACCTCGTCCACCGGCAGCCCCCGGACTTCGGCCAGCTTGCGGGCGACAAGGGCCACGTAGGCCGGCTCGTTGCGCCTGCCCCGGTGCGGAACCGGCGCCAGGTACGGCGCGTCGGTCTCCAGCAAGATCCGGTCGAGGGGCACTGACGCCGCCACCTCGCGGATCCCGTCGGCGTTGTGGAACGTGAGCATCCCCCCGACACCCACGTACCACCCCAGGTCAAGGGCGCGCCTCGCCTGCTCGAGGCTTCCGGCGAAGGCGTGCATCACGCCCCGGGAAGGTCTTTCTCGTCCCAGGATGGCCAGCACGTCGTCTTCCGCCTCCCGGGCGTGGACGATGGCCGCCTTGCCCAGGGAAGCTGCCAGGTGCAGCTGGCGCCTGAAGAGTTCCAGCTGGACCTTCCGGGGCGAGAAGTCGTAGTGGTAGTCGAGCCCGATCTCACCGATAGCCACCACGCGGGGATGGGAGGCCAGAGCCTGCAGTTCCCGCAAGGCCGCCTCCACGTCCCCAACCTGTCCGGCTTCGTGGGGGTGGATGCCAACGGCGGCCCACACCGCGGCGCCGCCGGCACCCTCCGTCTCCCCGTATCGCTCGGCCAGCGCCAGGGCCTGGCGGGACGTGGCCAGGTCGGCGCCGCACGTGACGACGGTGCTCACCCCGGCGTCGAGTGCCCGCCGCAGCACCTGCTCCCGGTCGTCCTCGAAGCGCTGGTCGTCGAGGTGAAGGTGCGTATCGACCAGCGGCACCTGCGTCACTTGACCTTGCTCCCCGGCGGGATGGGCGCCTCCGGGGTGACCAGCGTCAGCCGCCCGTCGGCCGTGGACGCCGCCAGCAGCATACCCTGGGAGATTTCGCCCCGAAGCCTGGCCGGCTTGAGATTGGCAACCACCACGATGTACTTGCCGGCAAGCTGTTCGGGCGTGTAGTGCTGGGCGATGCCCGCCACGATCTGGCGGGGCTCGGGCTCGCCCACGTCCACCTTCAGCTTCAAGAGTTTGTCTGCTCCGGGGATTCGGGCTGCCTCGAGCACCCTGGCCACCCTCAGGTCAACGTGCCCGAACTCGTCGATGGTGATGACTCCGCCGGGCTGCGGACCGTTTTGCGCGCGCGGCGTGGCCGGGGCTGCCGGGCCCGGGCTCGTGGACGCTGCCGGTGCAGGGGCCGCTGCGGCTGCGTCCGGCTCTTTCGCGCCGATGGCCTTCGGCGCAGTTTCCTCCAGGTCGAGGATGCGCGGGAAGAGCGGCTGGCCCCGGCGGGTCTGGGTACCCGGCCGGCTCCTGCCCCACGCCAGGTCGCTGAAGCGCTGGCTTTGCAGCGGCTCCTGGATGCCGAGCTGCTCCCAGATGGCGCGCCCCGCCTTCGGCATGAACGGCGCCACCAAAAGCGCCGTCACCCGCAGCGCTTCGGCGAGGTTGTACAGCACCGTGCGCAGCCGCTCCCCGGCGGCAGGGTCCTCCTTCTGGCGCCGGTTGAGAACCCACGGCTCCGTCTGGTCGATGTACTTGTTGGCACGCCGCACGAAGCGCCAGATGGTGGCCAGGGCCGTGTCGATGTCGAGCGCTTGCAGCTTCTCGTTCGCCTCGTTGGCCACCTGGCGGGCGAGGGTGCGGAGCTCCCGGTCGACTCCCTCCTCGGCGCCGGGCTCGGGGAGGACGCCGCCGTTGTAGCGTTCCAGCATGCTCAGGCTTCGGTAGACCAGGTTGCCGAGGTCGTTGGCGAGATCCGCGTTGATGCGTTCCACCAGGGCCTCCTCCGAGAAGTTGCCGTCCTGCCCGAACGACACCTCCCGCAGCAGGAAGTAGCGCACGGCGTCGCTGCCGTACCGGTCGATGAGGACGTTGGGGTCCACCACGTTGCCCTTCGATTTGCTCATCTTCTGCTGGTCGAACAAGAGCCACCCGTGCCCGAACACCTGGCGAGGCAGCGGCAACTCTGCGGCCATGAGGATGATGGGCCAGATGACGGTGTGGAACCGCACGATCTCCTTGCCGACCAGGTGCAACTCGGCAGGCCAGTAGCGGCCGAACTTCGCGTCGTCTTGCAGGTAGCCCACCCCGGTCAGGTAGTTGGTGAGCGCGTCGAACCAGACGTAGATCACGTGCTTCGGGTCGCCGGGCACCGGGATGCCCCAGTCGAACGTGGTGCGGGAGACGCACAGGTCCTCCAGCCCCTGCTTGATGAACGCCACCATCTCGTTGCGCCGCGTGGGCGGCTGGATGAACTCGGGATGGGCCTCGATGTGGTCGAGGAGCCGGCCGGCGTACCTGGAGAGGCGGAAGAAGTAGCTCTCCTCGCGCAACAGCTCCACCGGGCGCCCGCAGTCCGGGCACTTGCCGTCCACCAGCCGGCTTTCGAGCCAGAACGTCTCGCACTGCACGCAGTACCAGCCCTCGTAGGTGCTCTTGTAGATGTCGCCCTTGTCGTATATGGTCTTGAAGATGTGTTGCACGACCCGCTCGTGGTCCGGGTCGGTGGTGCGGATGAAGTGGTCGTAGTCGATGTCCAGCCGCTTCCAGAGCTCCTTGAACGTGGCCACGATGTGGTCCACGTACTGCCGCGGCGTCACGCCCCGTTCCGCAGCGACGCGCTGGATCTTCTGGCCGTGCTCGTCCGAGCCCGTCAGGAAGAAGACGTCTTCGCCCAGGAACTTGTGCCAGCGCGCCAGCGCATCGGCCGCGGTGGTCGTGTACGCATGGCCGATGTGCAGCCGGTCGCTGGGGTAGTAGATGGGGGTCGTGATGTAGAACTTGCCGGATGCGGCCATGGTCGGCCATCCTCCTTTTCTCCCGGCTTTCGGGCGGGCCGCGCTCCCGGGCAGGCGCGGACGGCAAGGAATGAGGAAGCCCCCCGCCTCCGTGCCGGCCCGCCACGCAACGCGTGGAAGACGGTACGGGGGCGGAGGGCCCTTCACACAGGCTGCCCGCGCGGTACCACCCCGACTTCGCCGCTGCCTTGCGGCAAGCGGCCTCGGCGGGTGCTCGCCTGGCTCAACAGAAATCCCCGAGGCGAATACCCCGGCACGATAACGGGTGCACCCGGCAACCTCTACTGGCGGGCCCTGGGCCTCGGCCGGACCCGCGTTGGAGGCGCTGCTCCGGGGCCATGTTCGGCGGGGCCACGCCGCCGGCTTGCACCGTACCCGGCTCGCTGCGAGGCGGGCGCAGCCGCCTACTCGCTCCCCTTCATCGCATGCGGCGGTAGCTTATACTTGATGTGGCCTTATTGTGGCGCGCAGGCCGCACCGATGTCAAGGCCCCGGGCTGCCGGGCGGCTCTTGAGCAGCGGGAATCGGGCGGCTGCTGGACGGATGGGACTCGAGACCCGGCCAGCTTCCGGGGGAAGGGGGCCGCAGAATGCTCCTGGCACGCCTTCGTGCCGAAGTGGTGGGCGTCGGGCGCAGGCTTCTGCAAACCGGGCTCGTGGTGGGCACCTCGGGCAACGTGAGCGCCCGCGACCCCGAGACGGGCCTGATGGCCATCTCTCCTTCGGGCATGGAATACGACCGTATCGAGGCGGAGGACGTGCCCGTCGTGGACCACCGGGGCCGGCCCGTCGAGGGCCGCCGGCGCCCGTCCACCGAGCTGCCGACGCACCTCGCCATCTACCGCGAGCGGCGGGACGTGGCGGCTATCGTCCACACCCACTCGCCGTACGCTACGGTGCTGGCCGTGCTGGGCTGGTCGCTGCCGCCGATCCTGGGGGAGGCCGCGGGGGTGTTCGGGGGCGAGGTGCGGGTGGCCGAATACGCCACGACCGGATCCGAACTGCTCGGGCGCTACACGGTCGAGGCGCTCGAAGGCCGCCAGGCCGTCCTGATGAAGAACCACGGCGCCATCGCGGTCGGGGAGAGCCTGCTCGAGGCGCTGCACGTGGCCTGGGTTCTGGAGTCGACGGCGCGCGTGTACTGGGCCGCCCGGGTGGCCGGCCCGGTGCTCGAGCTTCCCCCGGACGAGGTCATCCGCATCCGGCATGGCTACCTGACGAACTACGGGCAGCGGCCGAAGAGGCTGCATCCGGCGGGCGAGGGGGGCCATGCCGGTCAGGGGGCTCAGGCGGCCCAGGCGGAGACGGGCGCATCGCGCGGCGGGGTGACCGACCAGGCCCGAAAGCAGTGATGCCGGTGTGTGATGAAAGGGTGAGCGGCCTTGGGGGCCGAGAAAGAGTCCCCCGGCTTCAACCGCGGGGATGACGTCAAATCCGCAGGCCTGCGGATCGCTCTGGCCCAGATCAACGCGGTCGTGGGGGATCTGGCGGGCAACGCCGAACGCATCGAAGCGTTCGCCCGCCGGGCCTACGACGCAGGCGCCCACATCGTCGCGTTCCCGGAACTTGCGGTAACGGGCTACCCGCCGGAGGACCTGCTGCTGCGCCCGGGCTTCGTGCGGGAGAACCGCCGCACCCTGGAAGAACTGGCGCGGCGCCTGCCGCCGCTCGTCGCCATCGTGGGGTTCGTCGACTCCGACGACGACATCTACAACGCGGCCGCCGTCATCGAGGGCGGCGAGATCCGGGCCATCTACCACAAGGAGCTTCTGCCCAACTACGGGGTGTTCGACGAGTTCCGCTACTTCGAGGCGGGGCGGCGCCCGCTGGTGTTGACCTGGGGCCCCTACCGGATCGGGGTGAACATCTGCGAGGACATCTGGTACCCTGACGGCCCCGCGCGCCTGCAGAGCCTGGTCGGCGGCGCCCAGGTCATCGTCAACATCTCGAGTTCGCCTTACCACATGGGCAAGATCGCCGAGCGGGAGCGCATGCTGGCCACCCGGGCCCGCGACTACCGGGTCGCCCTGGCCTACGTCAACATGGTGGGTGGCCAGGACGAGCTGGTCTTCGACGGCACCAGCGCCGTCATCGACGAGGACGGCCGGGTGGTGGCGCGGGCGCCCTCCTTCGACGAGGCGCTGCTGGTGGCGGACGTCGACCCGGCGGCGGTCTTTCACCGCCGGCTGCACGATCCCAGGCGGCGGCAGCAGAGGATGTGGCTTATGAGCGGGCAGGGAGGCGAGACGGGCCAACTGGTCGAGCAGGTCAACATCCCGATCCGGGACGGCGGGCGGCCAGGCGATGAGGCGGCCCCGGCGGGCGAGGCAAGCGCCGCTCACGCGCCCGAGGTGAGGCCGCTTCTGGATGCGGAAGCCGAGGTCTACGCCGCGCTTTGCACGGGCCTCAAAGATTACGTCCGCAAGAACGGCTTCGAGACCGTCGTCATCGGGCTTTCCGGCGGCATCGACTCCTCGCTGGTGGCGGCCATCGCGGCGGATGCGCTGGGCCCTGGCCGGGTGGTGGGGCTCGGCCTGCCTTCACGCTTTTCGTCGCCGGAGAGCCTGGAAGACGCTCGGGAAGTGGCGCGGCGGCTCGGGATCCGGTTCGAGGTCATCTCCATAGAGCCGATCTTCTCAGCGTACCTGGAGACCCTGAAGCCGGCCTTTGCGGGGCGGCCGTTCGACGTGGCCGAGGAGAACATCCAGGCCCGCATCCGGGGCAATATCTGGATGGCGCTGTCCAACAAGTTCGGCTGGCTTGTCCTGACGGCCAGCAACAAGAGCGAGATGGCCGTCGGATACGGCACTCTATACGGCGACATGGCTGGCGGGTTTGCGGTCATCAAGGACGTCCCCAAGACGTGGGTCTACCGCCTCGCCCGCTGGCGAAACACGAGGCCGGGCGGCCCCGTCATCCCCGACCGGGTGTTCGCGAAGGCCCCCTCGGCCGAGCTGCGCCCGGGCCAGAAAGATACCGACACGCTGCCGCCCTACGAGGTCCTGGACCCCATGGTGACCGCCTACATGGAAGAGGACAGGGACGCCCACGGGCTTGTGGCCATGGGCTTCGAGCCGGCGGTGGTGGAGAAGGTCGCGGCCATGATCGCCCGAAGCGAGTACAAGCGCCGGCAGGCGCCCCCGGGCGTGAAG
This sequence comes from Bacillota bacterium, assembly GCA_040754675.1. NCBI lineage: Bacteria > Bacillati > Bacillota > Bacillota bacterium. Next base: position 2,377 of record JBFMCJ010000105.1, on the reverse strand, counting down.
GTGACGCCGAGGGCGTTCGGCCGGGACTGGCGCTTCCCCATCACCAACCGCTACGTGGAGCGCCTGCGCTGAGAGAAAAGGCTCCCGGCGGACCTCCGGCAGTCCCTCAGGCGGAACGGCGCCGCCAGCGCAGCACCAGCCCCGCCGGCACCGGCGGCCACGGACGTACGGCGTCCGCAGGGGTCGCGTTGTTCTCCAGCGCCGCGGCAAGAAGCTGCGCTGGTGCAGGAGGGGCCAGGAAGAACGCCGCGACGGCCTCTCCGGAGTCCACCCGGTCGAGCGCCTTGACCGGTGAGAGTTCCGTGGCGACGGGCGGGGCGTTGGTGCGGCTTTCCTGCGGCGGCATGCCGAGGATCCGCTCGAAGACCAGGGCGTGCAGCACGTTGATGTCCATGGCCCTCCACGCCGCCCGCCCCAGCGGGTGGGTCCAGCTCTCCATGAACATGCGCCCCTTGGAGCGTACCAGCCGGAAGCGTCCCCGCCCGGTGTACAGCACGAAACCGCTGAACTCGGGCCGCGCCTTGCCGAGTTCGGCGAGCGCCGCCTCCAGGGCGGCCACCGGGTCACCGGGAGCCGCGGTTTGCGGCACCTCCATCACCCGGAAGAAGGACGCCAGGCGCTGCTCGAGCCGTCCGGCCGAGATGCCGCTCGATGCCAGCAGCAGCCGGTGCACCGGCAGAACGGCCGGCACCTCTGCGCCCGGTCCATCCACGGAGGTGACCAGGGCCAGGACCGATGGCGGCATGCCGTTGGGCGGCGCGCCCCTGCGTGTGACCAGCTCGCGTTCGGCTGCCACCTGGAGCCCGCCCTGCACGGCCGCCATCGGCACCCCCGACAGGATCCCGGCGGCCTGCTGCGCCTGATCCGCCGCAAGGCGCCAGAGTTCGTGCGAGCCGCCCTGGGGGTCGCCGAACTTCAGCACGGGCTGTCCCCCCACCGCCTGCGACACGAGGGAGTCAAGTTGTTTGGCCCGGTCCTCGAGCGCCGCCTTCGAAAAGACGGCCCAGACGGGCGCCACGTCCAGGGCAAAGGCCTTCATGGCCGGCACCATCTGCTCGACGGCGGACGGGTCGAGCTGCTCGGTTACCCGCAGCGGATGATCCTTGTCAAAGCCCAGGCCCGCCAGGATTCCGACGTAGCTTCCTTCCTCGACTACTCCGGGGCCGTGGCGCAGTTCCTCCGGAACCGGGCGGCGGCAGCGGTAGAGGTAAAGTGACGGCGAGTCATCCTGCGCCAGCACCTGGTGCCGGAGCCAATCGCCGGCTACGGTCCCTGCCCAGTCGGAGAACAGGCGCGAGGCATGGTGCTGGTCGGATCGGGTGGCCGTCGCCACGGCACGGCGCTGATAGGCAGCCGTGGCGGGCTCGGCGCCCTGCCCCTTCCCGGATGGGTGCCGGATGGTATGGGGCCCCCAATCCGCGGCGTCGGCCAGCAGGGAGGCCACTTCACCGGCTCGCTCGGGGTTGTAGTGAAGACCGGCAAACGGCAGCACTCTCGGCATGTCGCGGCGACGCCCTCCTTTTCGTACGGGAATGGGGGTTCGGCGGCCGGTCGGCATGTCCTGGCAGTATACTCCTTTTGTGGGTTGCGGGCCGAAGGCAAGACGCGCTAAGAGGGGGCGAAGATGCTGCCGTGAGTTCTGCACTCCTGTCTGAAGGCGTTCTGGCGAAGTTTCTGCGCTACGTTCAGGTGGACAGCCCGTCGGCGGAAGGGGCCAACCAGGTGCCCTCCACGCCCGAACAGTGGCAGATGGCACGCCTGTTGCGGGACGAGTTGGTGCGGCTCGACCTGCAGGACGTCGAGCTCAGCGATCACGGGGTGCTTACCGCCACGCTGCCCGGCCCCGCATCCGGGCCTGCCGTCGGGCTCATCGCGCACTACGACACGTTTCCGGGGGTGCCGGGCAGAGGCATCAAGCCCATCGTGCACCACGCTTACGGCGGTGGCGACATCCGGCTTCCGGCGGGCCCCGTGCTCTCGCCCGGGGAACAGCCGGCCCTCAGGCAGTGCATCGGGCACGACCTGGTCACCTCGGACGGCAGCACGCTTTTGGGGGCAGACGACAAGGCCGGAGTGGCCGAGGTCATGGAGGTGCTCTGCCGCCTCATCCGCGAGCCCGAGCGGCGGCGGCCGACAGTTCGGGTGGCCTTCACGCCCGACGAGGAGACCGGCGCGGGGATCCGGCACCTGGACGTGGCCAGGTTCAACTGTGTGGCGGCCTATACGCTGGACGGCAGCGGGCCCGGGGAGCTCTCCGGCGAAAACTTCGACGCGCTCAACTTGAAGGTGGTGCTGCACGGCAAGAGCGCCCATACCGGTACGGCCCGCGGGCGAATGATCAACGCGGTGCGGATGGCGGCGGAGTTCATCGCCGGGA
>JBFMCJ010000104.1 GCA_040754675.1 Bacillota bacterium | reverse complement strand
GCAGAGCATGGAGCCGGAGGCCCGCCGGCAGCTCGTCGAGGAGATGGTGCTGGACGCCGTGGCCGCACAGGAGAAGATCGAGGCCGACCCGGACGAGGTGGAGCGGGAGGTCGAACAGATGATGGCGGCCTACCGCCAGGGCGGCGAGGCCGGACCGGTCGGCGAGCGGCGCCGGCGGGACGAGAAGGAGCGCATGGCCGCGCTGCAGGAAGACCTGCGGGAGTCGGTGCGGATCTCCCTGCGCCGAAACCGGGCGGTGGACTGGCTGGTCGAGCAGGCCGACGTCGCGGAGCGGGTGACGGAGGGGCTCGGGGAGGACGAGGTGGCGGAGCTCCAGGCCGCCGTTCGGGTGGAGCAGCCGGCGCGGCAGCCGGTGCAGCAGCCGGCCGGAGAGTAACCAAAGGGTAAGGAACAGTACAGGGAGGGTAGGCACACCATGACCCGGAGCCAGCTTGTACCGATTGTGGTGGAGCAGACGGCGCGGGGCGAGCGGGCGTACGACATTTACTCCCGCCTGCTAAAGGAGCGGATCATCTTCATCGGGGGGCCCATCGACGACTACGTGGCCAACCTGGTCATCGCTCAAATGCTCTTCCTGCAGTCGGAGGACCCCGAGAAGGACATCTCCCTTTACATCAACAGCCCCGGTGGAGTGGTCTACTCGGGCCTCGCCATCTACGACACCATGCAGTACGTGGGCAAGGTTTCCACCATCTGCATCGGCATGGCCGCGAGCATGGCGGCGATGCTGCTGGCGGCCGGTGCCAAGGGCAAGCGCTACGCCCTGCCGTACTCGCGTATCATGATTCACCAGCCGATGGGCGGGGCACGCGGCCAGGCCACCGACATCGAGATCGAAGCCCGGGAGATCCTGCGCTTGAAGCGTATCGGAAACGAGATTCTGAGCAAGCATACCGGGCAGCCGATGGAGCGAATCGAGAAGGACACGGACCGCAACTACTACATGTCCGCGGAAGAGGCTAAAGAATACGGCCTCATCGACGAGATCCTGCATGAACCGGCCGGCCGCTCGCCCAAGCGCTAAGAAGAGCCGGCGGGCGCGGGGCCTGCGAAGATGGGCGCGGAGGAGTAGAGGGGCGCATGTTTAAGTTCAGCGACGAAAAGGCCCAACTGAAGTGCTCGTTTTGCGGCAAGTCCCAGGATCAGGTCAAGAAGCTCATCGCAGGCCCCGGCGTGTACATCTGCGACGAGTGCGTCGAACTGTGCAACGAGATCATGGAAGACCAGTCTCTGGAAGACGTGGATGCACAGTTCGGCGCGCTGCCGAAGCCCTCCGAGATCAAGGCCATCCTCGACCAGTACGTCATCGGCCAGGAGCACGCCAAAAAGGTGCTCTCGGTCGCCGTCTACAACCACTACAAGCGCATCAACTCAGGGTTGCGGGTCGACGACGTGGAGCTCCAGAAGAGCAACATCCTGCTCCTGGGCCCCACGGGATCCGGCAAGACCCTGCTCGCCCAGACGCTGGCGCGGATCCTCAACGTGCCGTTTGCCATCGCGGACGCCACGTCGCTGACCGAAGCCGGCTACGTCGGCGAGGACGTCGAAAACATCCTGCTGCGGCTCATCCAGAACGCCGACTACGACGTGGAGCGGGCCGAACGGGGCATCATTTACATCGACGAGGTTGACAAGATCGCCCGCAAGTCGGAAAACCCCTCCATCACCCGCGACGTCTCGGGCGAAGGCGTCCAGCAGGCGCTCTTGAAGATCCTGGAGGGCACCATCGCCAGCGTGCCGCCGCAGGGGGGGCGCAAGCACCCGCACCAGGAGTTCATCCAGATCGACACCACCAACATCCTCTTCATCTGCGGGGGCGCCTTCGAGACCCTGGACAAGATCATCGAAAACCGCATCCGGCAAAAGACGATGGGGTTCGGCGCCACGATCACCCGCAAGGAGGAGCGCCAGATCGGCGAGATCCTGCGCCAGGTGATGCCGGAGGACCTGCTGAAGTTCGGCATGATCCCCGAGTTCGTCGGGCGCCTGCCCATCGTGGTGGCGCTGGATGCGCTCACCGAAGAGGACATGGTGCGGATCCTGCTCGAACCCAAGAACGCCCTGGTGAAGCAGTACCGCAAGCTCCTGGAGATGGACGGCGTCGAACTGGAGTTTACCGACGGTGCCGTCCGCGCCATCGCCCGCAAGGCCATGGAACGCAAGAGCGGCGCCAGGGGGCTTCGCTCCATCATCGAGGAGATCATGCTGGACGTGATGTTCGAGGTGCCGTCGGTCGGTGACGTGAAGAAGTGCACCGTCACGGCGGACGTGGTGGAGGGCCGGGAGCCGCCCCGGCTCATCCGGGTCGACCGGCCGGCGGCGGCCGCCCGAGCGGCGCGCAAGCGTGAGGAATCCGCCTGATCCGCTCACCCGCCTGAAGGTACGCACCCGGCCCCCAGGGTGGACCGACTGACCGTCGGTCGGTCCACCCCGAGTGTACCCCGCCTCAAGAGAGCCAGCCCAAAGACGTTTGAATGCTTCCGCTCCGCGGCATACTAGCCACCGGCTGGAAGCGCTGGCCGCTGCGCCGGCGCCGGCCGCGGAGGATGGCAATGGCCGACCTGATGGCCCTCTTTGCGCTGTTCAACCTCTTCTTCGCAGCCGTCATCGGGCTGTACTTCTTCAACTTGCTGCGCGCCCAGCAGGTCAACCGCTCGGCCATCGAGCGGGAGTCTCGCAAGGAGACCGAGAAGCTGCGCCGGCTGCGATCCGTCTCGCTCACCGAGCCCCTCTCCGAGAAGACCCGGCCGAGCCACTTCGACGAGATCGTGGGCCAGGAGGAGGGCATCCGGGCGCTGCGGGCGGCGCTGTGTGGCCCGAACCCGCAGCACGTCATCATCTACGGCCCGCCCGGCGTGGGCAAGACGGCGGCGGCGCGGCTCGTGCTGGAGGAGGCCAAGAAGAACCCTCTCTCCCCCTTCAAGGCCGAGGCCCGCTTCATCGAGGTGGACGCCACGGCCTCCCGGTTCGACGACCGGGGGATCGCCGACCCGCTCCTGGGCTCGGTGCACGACCCCATCTACCAGGGCGCGGGGCCGATGGGCGTCGCCGGGATTCCCCAGCCCAAGCCGGGGGCCGTGACGAAGGCGCACGGCGGGATCCTGTTCATCGACGAGGTGGGTGAGCTGCACCCCATCCAGCTCAACCGCCTGCTGAAGGTGCTCGAGGATCGGAAGGTCTTCTTTGAGAGCGCCTACTACTCCAGCGAGGACAGCAATATCCCGCCCCACATCCACGACATGTTCCAGAACGGCCTGCCCGCCGACTTCCGGCTGGTGGGCGCCACGACCCGCCTGCCCGAGGAGATCTCGGCGGCCATCCGCTCCCGCTGCCTGGAGGTGTTCTTCAAGCCGCTCACCCCGGAAGACATCGCACGCATTGCCCGCAACGCTGCCCGGAAGGTGGACCTTCCCATCGACGACGCGGCGGTCGAGGTGATCAAGCGCTACGCCACCAACGGCCGCGAGGCCGTCAACATGGTGCAGGTGGCGGCAGGCGTCGTCTTCTCCGAGCGGCGCTCCCGCATCACGGGCGGCGACCTGGAGTGGGTGGTGAACAACGGCCAGTACTCGCCCCGGCCTCACGTCGAGATCCGGCCCAGCCCCGAGGTGGGGCTGGTCTACGGGCTTGCCGTATGGGGGCCGAACGCAGGCATGGTCATCGAGATCGAGGCCACGGCCGCCCCGGCGGCCCGGCGAGGGGCCGGAAGGCTCACCGTCACCGGCGTCACCGAGGAGGAGGAACTGGGCGGCCCGGGCCGTACCATGCGCCGCAAGAGCCTGGCCAAAAGCTCGGTCGAGGTGCTGGTGACGGTGCTGGAGCACGAGTTCGGCGTGCCGGTGCGGGATCATGACGTCCACATTAACTTCCCGGGCGGTTCGCCCGTAGACGGGCCGTCGGCGGGCGCGGCCATGGCCCTGGCGCTCTATTCGGCCGTGACCCGGCAGGCCGTCAAGACAGCCGTCGCGGTGACCGGGGAGCTTTCGGTGCGAGGGTTCTTGCGGCCGGTCGGGGGGATCGTGCCCAAGGTGGAAGCAGCCCGCAGGGCAGGCATCCGGACGGTGCTGGTTCCCCGCGAAAACTACCTCGCCATCTTCAGGGACTACCAGGACATCGAGGTGGTGCCCGTCGATCACCTGCGACAAATCATCGAGCGAACGGCCCTGCCCGCCGGCGTACCGCAGCACGACGGGGCTTTGACGGCCCCGGCGGGCGCGGGGTAAGATGGGGGCGGCCGCTCCCTTCGCCCCGCGGGCAGGCGGCCGTTTCTAGTGCGGGCGGGGAGGTGGGGGTGTTGGCGCCCGGCGACGAACCGCTGCTGGAACTTCCGCTGCTGGCGCTTCGCGGGATGGTCATCTTCCCTTACATGGCCGCTCCCCTGGAGGTGGGGCGGCCGCGCTCGGTGGCAGCGGTCGACGAGGCAGCAGTGCGGGACCGCCCCCTGATCCTGCTGTCCGCCCAGAAGGACCCGCACGTGTTGGAGCCCACTCCCGCCGACATCCACGACGTGGGCACCGTCGCCCAGGTCAGGCAGCTGCTGCGGTTGCCGGAGGGTAAGACGCGCGTCCTGGTGGAGGGGCTGTTCCGGGCCCGGATCACGGGGTTTGTGGGTGTCGAGCCGGCGCTGCGGGTGCAGGCGGCCCCCATCGAGGAGAGGGAGTCTGAGCGGCCTGTCGCGGCCGGCAGATCGCAGCTGCGGCGGGAGGCCCTGATCCGGAGCGTGCTGGCCGCCCTGGACGAGTACGCCCGCCTGAGCGGGCAACCCCCTGCGGACTTCGTCAGCACGATCGCGGCCGTTTCCGATCCGGGCCGGCTGTGTGACACGATAGCCGCCCAGCTTCCGCTCCCGTTCGAGGAAAAGCAGATGCTGCTGGAAGTGGCCGGCAGGCTTGACCGCCTGGAGAGGCTGCTGGCGCTCCTGCACCGGGAGGCCGAGGTGCTGGCCACCCAGCACCGCCTTGCCAGCCGTGCCCGGCGCGACCCCGACCGAGGCCAGAGGGAACAGTTGCTACGCCAGCAAATGCGCTCGCTGCAGCGGGAACTTGGCGAGCGCGAGGACGACGGCGAGCGAGAGTCGGAAGCGGAGGAGTTCCGCCGCCGTATCCGGGAGGCTGCCCTCCCGGACCAGGTGCGGGAGAAGGCCGACCACGAACTGAGCCGACTCGAGAAGATGCCGCCCATGGCGGCTGAGGCCGTGGTGGTGCGCACCTACCTGGATTGGCTCCTTGGGCTTCCGTGGAACAAGAAGACCACCGATCGGCTCGACCTGGACGTTGCGGAGCGCATCCTCAACGAAGACCACTACGGCCTCGAACAGGTCAAGGAACGGGTCCTGGAGTTCCTCGCTGTCCGGCAGCTCGCCCGGGACCGGCTGAAGGGGCCGATCCTGTGCCTCGTGGGGCCGCCAGGCGTGGGCAAGACGTCACTGGCCAAGTCGGTGGCGCGGGCTCTTGAGCGCACCTTCGTGCGCATCAGCCTGGGCGGTGTGCGAGACGAGGCGGAGATCCGCGGGCACCGCCGCACCTACGTGGGCGCCATGCCGGGAAAGATCATCCAGGCCATCCGGCAGGCCGATTACCGCAACCCGGTCATGCTGCTCGACGAGGTCGACAAGATGAGCTACGACTTCCGGGGCGATCCGTCGGCGGCCCTGCTGGAGGTGCTCGATCCCGAGCAGAACCACGCCTTTGCCGACCACTACCTGGAAGTGCCGTTCGACCTGTCGGACGTGCTGTTCATCACGACGGGAAACGTGCTGCAGGCCATTCCGCGGCCGCTGCGGGACCGCATGGAAGTCATCACCATCCCCGGCTACGCGGATTACGAGAAGGTGCAGATCGCCGTGCGACACCTGGTTCCCCGGCAGCGGCAGGCGCACGGGCTGGAGGCCAAGCAGCTCACGGTGGCGCCGGGGGCCATCGCGGCCATCGTGCGCCAGTACACCCGGGAGGCGGGCGTCCGGGAGCTGGAACGCCAGCTTGCCACCATCTGCCGCAAGACGGCCCGGCGGGTTGTGCGCGACCCGGAGTCGCGGGTGAGGGTGACCGCCGGGGCGCTTGACCGGTGGCTTGGCCCGCCCCGTTACCACGACAGCCCCACCGAGGGAGAGGACCGGGTGGGGCTCGCCCTCGGGCTTGCGTACACGGAGTTTGGCGGGGATCTTCTGGCCATCGAGGTAGCTGTGGTGCCGGGCCGCGGCAAGCTGTGGCTGACGGGCAAGCTCGGCGACGTGATGCGCGAGTCGGCCCAGGCCTCTTACAGCTACGTGCGCTCGCGAGCGAGCCAGCTCGGGATAGACCCTTCGTTTTACGAGCGCCTTGACATCCACGTGCACGTGCCCGAAGGGGCCATTCCCAAGGACGGGCCGTCGGCCGGCATCACGATGGCCGTGGCGCTGGTCTCGGCTCTGTCGGGCCGGCCCGTGCGGCGGGACCTGGCGATGACCGGCGAGATCACGCTGCGAGGGCGCGTGCTCGCCGTGGGAGGCCTCAAGGAGAAGGTACTGGCTGCGCACCGTTACGGCATCCACCACCTGATCGTTCCCTCGGACAACCTGCGCGACCTGGAAGAGGTCCCTGCTCCGGTCCGCCGGCAGTTGGAGATTCACCCGGTGGCCCACATGGATCAGGTGCTGGAGCTTGCGCTCTCCGGGCCGGCGACGCAAAGCCCGCTGGCCCCCGAGGCGCTTGCAGCGCGGTCAGGCTGCGCCGGCGAGCCCCTCGCCCCGGACGCCGGGGGCGACGGTGAGCCGGGTGACGTGGGCGGCGACGAAGTTTGGCCCGAACCTGCTTGAGGCCGGCGCGGGCCTGGGCCGTAGGGCTCGCAGCGCTGGTGGTGCTGGCGGTGGTCGCCGGCCCGCCGGCGCTCGCATGGCTCGCAGACGTATGGACAGGGCGGCGCCCCCTGGACGCCGTGGCGTTCAGGGTGGGGCCGGTGGCCGTTCACTGGTACGGCATCCTGATTGCCTTCTCGTTCATACCCGGGTGGATGCTGGCACAGCCCGAGCGTGCCCGCATCGGGCTTTCGGTCGACGAGTTGCTCGACGCCGCCGCCCTGGGGATCCCGCTGGGCCTGGCCGGCGCCCGCGCCGGGTTCGTGATCCAGAACCTCGACTACTTCGCCGAGCACCCCGGCGACATCTTCCGCACGTGGATGGGCGGCCTTTCCATCCACGGAGTGCTGGCGGGAGTGGGGTTTGCCATTCTCGTGTTCAGCCGCCGGCGGCGTGTCTCGGCCGCGGCCCTGGCGGATCTGGCGGCGCCGTCCGTCCTGCTGGGGCAAGCCATCGGCCGGTGGGGTAATTTCTTCAACCATGAGGTGGTCGGCTACCCGACGTCGCGGCCCTGGGGGTTCTACGTCCCGCCGGAACTGCGGCCGCCGGGGTGGGCAGGGGCGGCGTACTTTCACCCGGCCTTCCTGTACGAGTCGGTGTGGAACGCGCTGGGCGTGGCCGCGCTCGTCGCATACCGGCGCCGCCGTGAGCGCAGAAGCGGCGAGGTGGCGGCGCTGTACCTGATCATCTACTCGGCCGGCCGCTTCCTGGTGGAGTTCTGGCGGATCGGCGAGCCGCTGGCCCTGGGGCTCACCCTCGCCCAGTGGGTGAGCCTGGGCGCCGCGGCGGCCGGGGCGGCTTGGCGGTACGCGGCGAGGCAGCGAGCCAGAGTCGTGGTAGAATAGGGGAGGCCTGCCAGTGGCGCAACAGGGCTGCGCGCGCCCGTTTATTCAGCGCTGAATACACTGGCCGGCAGGCACCTTAAAGCAAGGAGCGGTGATCGGCCGCCGGGATGGGAGGTTCGTACAGAGTCATGGAGGTCTCGCTTTCTCGGATGGGCGAACTCAAACGCTTGCTGGAAGACCAGACGGCCCGCGGGCTTGTGGGCCGGGACCTTCTGTGCCTGCGGGACTTCTCCCGGGCAGAGCTCCTGCGCATGCTGGACCTGGCTCACCTGCTGAAGGCCTGGCAGCGGGCGGGGATACGCATCTCACCCCTGGCGGGGCGCACGCTTGCCATGATCTTCCACAAACCCTCGACCCGGACGCGGGTCTCCTTCGAGGTGGCCATGTACCAGCTCGGCGGCCACGCCCTGTTCCTGAGCGCCCAGGAGCTGCAGTTGCGGCGCGGGGAGACCATCGAGGACACGGGAAGGGTGCTCTCCCGCTACGTGGACGCCATCATGGTCCGCACGTACGCGCACCAGGACGTGGTGGACCTGGCCCGGGCGGCGACCATCCCCGTCATCAACGGCCTGACGGACCACCTGCACCCGGCGCAGGCCCTGGCGGACTTCATGACCATCCAGGAGCGCACCGGAAGGCTGGCGGGCGTGCGGCTCGCCTACGTGGGCGACGGCAACAACGTCGCGCGCTCGCTCATGTTGGGCGGGGCAAGGCTTGGGCTCCACGTCGTAGTGGCAAGCCCGCCCGGCTACCAGCTTGACGCGGAGTCCGTCAGCGCCGCGAGGGCCGACGCGGCGGCTTCCGGCGGGAGCGTCGAGCTGACCGAGGACCCGCACCAGGCCGTGCGGGGCGCGGACGTCATCTACACGGACGTCTGGGCCAGCATGGGGCAGGAGGCCGAACACGACCGGCGGGTACGGGACCTGGCGGCTTACCAGATCAACGCCCGCCTGGTTTCCGAGGCGTCGCCAGGCGTCATCGTCATGCACTGCCTGCCGGCCCACCGGGGCGAGGAGATCACCGACGAGGTCATCGATGGGCCGCACTCGGTGGTGTGGGACGAGGCCGAAAACCGCCTGTACGCGCAGAAGGCCATCCTGATGCTGCTCCTCGGGGCGCAAGCTTGACAACACGGAAGGGGAGAGGCCAAGGTGGGTACCAGGCCAACGCGGGTCATCATCATGGGGGCGGCGGGACGGGATTTCCACAACTTCAACGTCTTCTTCCGGCACAATCCCGACTACGAAGTGGTGGCTTTCACGGCCGCCCAGATTCCGAACATCGAGGGGCGCATCTACCCGCCCAGCCTCGCAGGGCCGCGCTACCCGCAGGGCATCCCCATCTATCCCGAGCGAGAGCTTTCACGGCTCATCCGGGAACTGCACGCCGACGAGGTGGTCTTCGCGTACAGCGACGTTCCGCACACGTACGTGATGAACCGTGCTTCCACGGTGCTGGCCGCGGGGGCAGACTTCCGGTTGATGGGCCCGGCCTCCACCATGCTCAAGGCTCGGGTACCCGTCGTGGCGGTGACAGCGGTGCGCACCGGAGCCGGCAAGAGCCAGACGACCCGGCGCGTGGTCGGGGTGCTGAGAGAGCAGAGGGTGCGGGTGGCGGTGGTGCGCCACCCGATGCCGTACGGTCGGCTCGAGGAGCAGGCGGTGCAGCGCTTCGCCTCCTACGAGGATCTCGAGCGTTACCACTGCACCATCGAGGAACGGGAGGAGTACGAGCCGCACATCGATCGCGGCAGCGTGGTGTACGCCGGGGTCGATTACGGCGCGATCCTGGACCGGGCGCAGGCCGAGGCGGACGTCGTCGTGTGGGACGGGGGCAACAACGACTTCCCCTTCTACCGGCCAGACCTGCACATCGTGGTGCTGGACCCCCACCGGGCCGACCACGAGCGCACCTACCACCCCGGCGAGACCAACGCTCGCATGGCCCACGTGGCGGTCATCAACAAAGTGGACACCGCCCCGCCCGAGGCCGTCGAAGCGGTACGCAGGAGCATCCGGGCGCTCAACCCGGAGGCCGTGGTGGTGGAGGCGGAGTCCCCCATCACCGTCGACCGGCCGGACCTGCTGGCGGGGCGGCGGGCGCTGGTCATCGAGGACGGCCCCACCCTGACCCACGGCGAGATGCGCTACGGGGCGGGCGCTATCGCAGCTCGCCGCCATGGCGCCTTACTGGTGGATCCCCGGCCTTACGCGGTGGGGTCGATCCGGGAAGCGTTCGCCCGCTACCCGCACCTGCAGGACATCCTGCCCGCCATGGGGTACGGAGAAGATCAGGTCCGGGAACTGGAGGAGACGATCCGGGCAACCCCCGTGGATGTGGTGGTCATCGGAACGCCTATCGACCTGCGACGGATCATCGCGCTGGAGAAGCCGGCCGTGCGGGTGCGCTACGACCTCAAGGAGCGCACGCGCCCCACGCTGGCCGAT
>JBFMCJ010000103.1 GCA_040754675.1 Bacillota bacterium | reverse complement strand
GTGGTGGACGACCAGACGTTTGAGGTCCGGGGGCGCGACCTGGTGACCGGCCTGCCCCGTACCATGACCCTGACGGGCAGGGAGGTCCGCGAGGCGCTGTCCGAGGTCGTGGCCGCGATCGTCGAGGCCGTCCGAGTGACGCTGGAGCGTACCCCGCCAGAACTGGCCGCGGATATCGTGGATCGGGGGCTGGTGCTGGCGGGCGGTGGAGCGCTATTGAAAGGGATCGACGCTCTGCTGTCCGAGGCCACCCACATGCCGGTCCACGTGGCCGACGACCCCATGACTGCGGTGGTGACCGGAGCGGGTATCGCGCTCGAGCACTTCGACCGAATGAACCGGGTGCTCATCAACCCGCGGCGGGTCTAGGGGCGTTTTCGCGTGAGGAGTATGAGATTCGGATGCGTTCCAGGGGCGAGGGGCGTCCCCACCAGGAACGGGCCACCTCACGCCGGCTTGCGCCGGCCGTGTGGACCGCCGGCGCGGTCCTCCTCATCATCACAGCGTTTTTGACCGCACAGACCCGCTCTGAGCGCACCGCCCTGGAGCGGTGGATTGCGGATGTACTCGCCCCGGCCAACACGCTGGTGGCACGCGCAGACCGCCGGTTGACCGAAGCGCTTGACAACCTGGCGCGGCTTACTTCCCTGCGCCGCAGCTACGAACAACTCCTTCAGGAAAACGAACGGCTACGCCTCGAGCTTGCGATGCTGTCGGGGGTGGCGGCGGAGAACCGGGAGCTGCGCCGGCAGCTCGGCCTGCCGGACCTGCCCGGATACCGCCTCCTGGCGGCGGACGTGATCCGGCGGGACCCGTCCCGCTGGCACTCGCAGGTCGTCATCAACCGGGGTCAGGCGGACGGCGTTCAGCCCGGCATGGCGGCGGTGGCCCCCGGCGGCGCGGTGGGACAGGTGCTCAACACCACTGCCCGCACCGCCACCGTGGCCTTGCTGACGGATTCACGAAGCGCCGCCGGCGGGGTCATCGTACGCACGGGCGAGCTGGTGCTGGTGGAGGGCACCGGGAGCGGCCACACGCTGCGCGTGAAGGCCCTGATACCCGACTCGAGCTTCCAGCCCGGCGATCAGGTGGTCGCCTCCGGGCTCGGAGGCGTTTACCCCAGAGGGGTCCACGTGGGAACGATCCGCGAGGTGCGCCCGGGGGCCGTGGGGCTTGGCCGCGAAGGGTTGCTGGAGCCCGGAGCGGACATCTCGCGGGTCTCCTACGTCTACGTGGTGATGCCGGCCCCCGGCCAGAGGAGGGGCGGTCGGTAGCGTGAGGCCCGAGTTACCCGGCCCCCCGCCGGAGCGGAGGCGGCGGTGGATTGTGGCGGCGGTGGCCGCGGCGGCACTGCTGGTGGATCTGGTCGTATGGCCGGCGGTGGCTCCGTTTGGGACCGTGCCCGACACCACGCTGGCCGTGGCGCTGGCGCTGGCCATGGTGGGGCAGAAGCGCACGGCGGTCGCCCTGGCCCTGGGGGCGGGGCTCGTGTGCGACCTGGTGGGAGGGTACCTGGTGGGACTGGGTGCCGCGGCCCGGGCAGCGGCCGTGCTGGTCGCGAGCTTTGCCACGGGGAGAACGCCGGCCGAGGAGTTCTGGGTAACGATGGTCATTGCTGGTACAGCGCTCGTGGTCGGCGGGGCGACGCTTCAGCTGGGGGCGCTTGCGTTCGGCGTCCCGGTGGTGATCTCGCTGTGGAACGTGGCGCGGGGCGTCGTGTTCATGCTCCTGACCGGCGCGCTGTTCGCCGTGGCTTATGCCGTGTTCACCTGGGTCTACCTGGAAGTGCGCGCTGGGGAACTGGTTGGCCGGTACCGGTACTGAAGTGAGTGAGGGAAGGGAGCGCTTCAGGGGTGCGAACGCTGGTCTCCATCGAGTCGCGCCGCGATCAGGGCATGAACGTGCGCCTGCAGCGGCTGGGCGTGGCGGTGGGGGTCGTGTTCGCCGTGCTTGCCGCGCGCCTGTGGTATTTGCAGATCATTCGCGGTTCCGACTATGCGGCCATGGCCGACCGCAACCACCTCCGGGTGGTGCCCGTAACGGCGCCGCGCGGGCGCATCTTGGACCGGGAAGGCCGTGAGATCGCGCGCAACCGCCTCTCGTTCACGCTCTCCGTGCTGCCTGAGGCCGTGCCGAACGCCCCTCAGCAACTCTTCCCGGAACTGGCCAGGCTCCTGCGCGTGCCGGAGGCCAAACTGCAGGAGGCCTGGGAGTCGGCCGCGCGCCGGTACAGCTTCGAGCCGGTCCGGCTGGTCCGAGACATGAAGCTGGACCAGTTGATTGCCATCGAGGAGCACCGGGCGTCGCTCCCGGGCGTCTTCGTGGAGGAGGAGCCCGTACGGGATTATCCCCTCGGCGCCACGGCGGCCCACGTGCTCGGCCACGTAGGTCTCATCGGCATGGAGGACCTGAAGCGGCTGAGCGACGAGGGGTATCGGGGGAGCGACATCATCGGGCTTGCGGGGATCGAACGTTACTACGAGCGCGATCTGCGCGGCACCGGCGGTTACCGGCAGATCGAGGTGGACGCGCTGGGCCGTTACCGAAGGTTGGTCGGCGAACAGCCCCCCGTGCCGGGCCATGACCTGAAGCTGACGCTGGACCTGGAACTGCAACAGAAGACGGAGAATGCGCTCATCGATGGCATCCAGAAGGCAGAGGAACGGCGCCTGGACGACCCCAAGCTGCGCTCCGGCAAGTCCGTCACGGCGGGGGCGGTGGTGGTGCTCGACCCCAGGACCGGTGCGGTGCTGGCGATGGCGAGCTTCCCCGCCTACGACCCTGGTCGTCTCCTGCCGTGGGAGCCCGACCGGGCGGCATACCTCTCCTACTTGAACCGAGACGAGGCCAGCCCCTTTTTGAACCGCGCCACCATGGGAACTTACGCCCCTGGTTCGGCGTTCAAAGTGGTGACCGGGGTCGCCGCCCTGGAGGAGCGCAAGTTCGGGCTGAACGAGCGCTGGTACGCCGACGGTCTCGGCCCGTACGGTAAAAAGGACTGGATGGTGAGCCAGAAGCTCGTACCCGGCTGGCTCACGCTGGTCTCCGGCTTCGAGTGGTCGAGCAACGACTTTTTCTGGGAACTGGGTCACCGCGTGGGGGTGGACGCCCTCGCAGAATGGGCCCGCCGCTTCGGGCTCGGGCAGCCCACCGGGATTGACCTCCCGGGCGACCGGCCGGGCCTGGTGCCGGACCGGCAGTGGAAGAAGCAGCGCTATCGCAACCAGCCGGCCTGGGCGCAGCAGTGGTACGAGGCTGAGACGCTCGACATGGCCATCGGCCAGGGTTTCTTGGAGGTGACGCCGCTGCAGATGGCGGTGGTCTACATGGCCGTGGCCAACAACGGGATCGCGTACCGGCCCCACCTGGTCCAATCCATTAAGCGCCCGGACGGCACTTTCGTGAGGACCGTGACGCCGTCGGTGCTGCTACAGGTGCAGGCGTCACCCTCGACCTGGAAAGCGGTGCGGGAGGGACTGAAGGCGGTCGTGAACGGGCCGCACGGGACGGCCAAGGACAAGATGAAGGACGTCCCGGTTCCCGTCGCCGGCAAGACGGGCACGGCCCAGGTCGGAGACGGTGAGAGCCAGCCCCACGCCTGGTTCGCTGCCATCGCTCCCGCCGACGACCCGCAGGTCGTGGTCGTGGTGGTCGTGGAGCACGGGGGCAGCGGGTCCGGCGCGGCGGCCCCCATCGCCGAGGACGTGCTGAAGGCGTACTTCCAGGAGTACCCCCCTCGTTCCCCCGCTTCGGCCACGGCCACCGCTTCCAGGCAGGAAAGCGGCTAGGGTGCCAGAACATGGGGGCGAGAGCAGAACAGTGCCGGGGAGGCGTCGCGGGCTTTCGTGGTGGTCTCAGCCGCGGGCGGCCGCGAGAGCAAGCTGCGCGATAGCGTGGCCTTGAAGGGTTCGAGGCGAGGCCTGCGGGTCGTCCTGGACGAGTCGGCAGACTTCCGGGAGGTCCTGGCGGCCCTGCGCCGCAGGCTGTGGCCGGCGCGCCGTTTCTTCGCCGGCGCTCCTGTCTTCCTGGAGGCGGGGCGGCGGCAGGCGACCTGGGCCGAGTGGAGCGAGGTCATCCGAACGCTGCGGGAGTGTGGGCTGGAGGTGCGGGACGGGGCGCCCGAAGGGGCCCTGGCGGCCAGCGGGGCACTGCCCTCCAACCACGACAGGGAAGCGGGCAGTGGGGCGCAGGCGGTGGTGGGCAGCGCCCGGCTTGCCTCGGAGATCGCGCAGCTCGGGCTGGAGGCCACGGGACGTGGCCTTGAACGGGCCGTGCCGCCGGATCGAACGCTCCTCGTTCACCGGACGCTCCGGTCCGGGCAGCGCGTCGCGTACGACGGACACGTGGTGGTCGTGGGCGACGTGAACCCGGGGGCCGAGGTGATTGCCAGCGGTGACATTGTGGTAATGGGGGCGCTCCGGGGAATCGCGCACGCCGGCGCCCGGGGCGACGAGGGAGCCGTCGTGGTGGCGCTGCGGCTGGATCCGCTGCAGCTGCGGATCGCTCACCGGGTGGCACGCTCCCCCGACCAGACGGTTCCGGGACGGGGGCCCGAGATGGCACGCATCCGGGACGGAGCGGTGGAAGTGCAGCCCTATACGGCGGGAGTTGAGGAGGGCACGTCGGCATGGCAGGGCGCGTCATAGTCGTCACCAGCGGGAAAGGTGGCGTCGGCAAGACCACAACCACCGCCAATTTAGGGGTGGCGCTGGCCCTGATGGGGCGGCGGGTCGTGGTGGTGGACGCGGACATCGGGCTCCGCAACCTGGACGTGGTGCTGGGCCTGGAGAACCGCATCGTCTACGACCTGGTGGACGTGGTGGAGGGAAACTGCAAGCTGAAGGCTGCCCTGATCCGCGACAAGCGGGTGGACAACCTGACGCTTCTGCCCGCCGCGCAGACCCGCGGGAAGGACGCGGTCACGCCGGCGCAGATGCGGGACCTGACCGCCCAGCTTCAGGATGAGTTCGAGTACGTGCTGATCGACTCCCCGGCAGGCATCGACCACGGCTTTCACACTGCGGTGGCGGGGGCTACCGAGGCCATCATCGTTACCACGCCCGAGGTCGCGGCCGTGCGGGACGCGGACCGGGTCATCGGTATTCTGGAGAGCAAGGAGCTCTACGAGCCCCGGCTGGTCATCAACCGTATCCGTACGCAGATGGTTCGCCGTGGCGACATGATGGAGGTCGGGGACGTCATGGAGATCCTGGCGATTCCCCTCATCGGGATCGTGCCCGACGACGAATCCATCATCGTGACTACCAACCGGGGAGAGCCCGCCGTCCTGGACGGGCGATCCCGCGCGGGGCAGGCCTTCCGTAACATTGCCCAGCGGCTAGAGGGGCATGAGGTACCCTTCCTCGACCTGGAAGACGGAGGGCTGATGGCCAGGCTGAAGAGGTTGATGCGGGGGTCCAAGGCGGCTTCGTGACCGACGAGAAGGGCTGTTCTCAAACGGGCAGGGGGCCTGGCAAAGAATGGACTGGCTGACGAAGGTGCTGGGTCCGCGCGGGCCCAAGAGCGCCGACGTGGCAACTCAACGGCTGCAACTGGTGCTCAAGTACGATAGGGCGAAGCTTCCGCCCGGGCTCATCGAGACGTTGAAGGATGAACTCCTCGCCGTCATCTCTCGCTACGTGGACGTGGTCGAGGACGGCATCGAGGTGTCGCTGGCCAGCGCGCCGCGAGATGACGCGCCGGTGGCGCTGGTGGCGAACGTGCCCATCCGCGGTCCTCGTGTAGCGGCCGCCAGGGGTCACAGAGAGGCTTGATGGGGCAGTTTCTTCCCCCGCATGGCACGGCCAGGCGGTGGCTCGCCTCGGTGGACTGGTCCCTGATCGGCGCCGCGACGGCCCTGGGGTTGTTTGGGCTCGTGATGATCTACTCCGCGACCCGGTCGTGGGTCGTGGGAGACCCCACCTACTATCTCGAACGCCAGTCCGTGAGCCTGGCCATCGGACTTGTGGGCATGGTAACGGTCATCGCCCTCGATTACCGGCGCCTGCTCCAGCTAGCGCGGATGGGGTATCTCGTCGCCGTTTTACTGCTGGTTGCTGTGCTGCTGGTCGGGCGGCGGGTGGCGGGCACCCAGGGCTGGATCGTCCTCGGGCCGCTTTCGCTGCAACCGGCGGAACTGGCCAAGCCCGCCCTCGTGCTCATGCTGGCCGCGCACTTGGGTGAGCGGCGCCCGCCGGAGCGGTGGGGGGACTTCGTGCCTCCCGTGGCCATGACCGCCCTCATGGGCGGCCTCGTGCTGCTGGAGCCTGACCTGGGGACGGCAGTGGTCTTCGGGGTGATCCTGCTGGGCATGCTTTACGCGGCCCAGGCCCCCGGCCGGTATCTCGCCTGGATGGGCGGGGCAGCGCTGGTCGCGCTGGGCCTGGCCGTGGCCGTGAGCGCCCTGGGATGGGCCGAGATCCTGAGGCCGCACCAGCTTGAACGGCTCGTTGTCCTCGTGGATCCGGCCTCCCGTCGGCAGGGAGCCGGCTGGAACGTCACCCAGTCGGTCATTGCCATCGGGTCGGGCCGGCTCTTCGGGCAGGGGCTCTTCGCGGGGCCGCAGACACAACTCGCCTTCGTGCCGGCCAGGCACACGGACTTCATCTTCTCGGCGGTGGGCGAGGAGTTCGGGTTTCTCGGAGCGACAGGTGTGCTGGCGGCTTACGCCGTCATACTGCGGCGGTGCCTGGCCATCGCCATGCAAGCCAGGGACCGGAGCGTGGCGCTGCTCGCTGCCGGCGTGGCCATCACGGTCGGCTTCCACGTCGTGGTCAACGTGGGGATGACGCTCGGCCTGATGCCCGTCATGGGCATTCCGCTTCCCCTGTTGAGCTACGGGGGGAGCAGCCTGGTGGCGACGCTCGTGGCCATCGGGCTTGCCGCCAGCGTCGGGGCCCGGCGGCACGGGTGGTAGCCTCTACGGCACGGGCGGGGCTCATACACTGGGAACGGTGGAACGAGCCTCTTCCTGGAGGTGCGTGGAGGCTGCGCCTGGTGAACCTCTTCTCCGCAGGCGGCACCCGGGTCCGGCTGCACCCGGCCTTCATCGCCCTGGTGGCCGCCATGGCCCTCCTGGGGGACGGCGTGCGGGCGGCGCTTCTGTTCGCCGCCGTGCTGATCCACGAGCTGGCGCACATCGCCTCAGCCAGGAGGTTGGGCATCACCACCTACGAAGTGGTGCTCATGCCGTTCGGGGGCGTTGCGCACCTGGACGAATCGGGCCTGGTCGACCCGGCGGCCGAGACGCGCGTGGCTTTTGCCGGACCTGCGGTCAACTTACTGCTGGGAGGGGCGCTGGCCGCGGCTTCCGTGACGGCGATGCAGGGGGGGACCGCAGATGCGGCATCGCCTTCCCGAGCAGTTCTGCAGGTCTTGGGCCTGTGGGGATGGGATCACCTCGGGCTCGGCCTGTTCAATTTGCTGCCGGTCTTCCCGCTGGACGGCGGGCGGCTGGTGAGGGCGGCGGCGGCGCGGCGGATGGGGTTTCGCGCGGCGACCCGTCTGGTTGGCCAGGCGGGCGAGATCGCCGGAGCGGTGATGGCGCTGGCGGGCGGCATCTGGTACAGCCGTTTCGGGCACGGGCTCGGGGCCATGGTCATGGGCCTCTTCTTGCTGTATGCTGCCCGTATGGAACGGCGGCGTGCGCCCGGTACCTGGATACGTTATTTGGAGCGGACGCTCTCCCCCGTCCGGCAGGCACCGGTTGAAGAGGGGAGGCTCTTGGTCGCCCGAAGCGGGTCCACCGTGAAGGACGTGGCGCTGCGCCTGGTTCCCGGGCGGTACCACGTGGTCTTCATCACGGATTCCCGGGGAAGGGTGATGGGGTTGACGGGAGAGCGGGAGGTGATAGAGGCTCTCATCGAACGGGGGCTCACGGTCCCCGTGACGGGTGTACCGTATCGAAGGATGTAGATAGAGAGGACCAAGAAAAGTGGGGGCGGGGGACAGCGTTAGGAGTTGAACGGGGGAGATGGTTCGGGAGATCATCATCAACGTCGGGCACGGGGAAACCCGGGCCGCGATGCTGGAGGATCGGCGGCTGGTCGAGGTTTTCGTCGAACGGGAGTTCCACCAGCCGGTAGCCGGCAACATTTACAAGGGGCGGGTCGAGAACGTCCTGCCCGGCATGCAGGCAGCTTTCGTCAACATTGGCCTTGAGCGCAACGCCTTTTTGTACCTGGGCGACGCCCCTCTTTATGTGGATGCCAAAGAGCAGGACCAGGATCACGAGGCCGTTGAAGAGTTGCCCCGCCGACCCCTTCACCGCACGCTTCACGAGGGCCAGGAGATCGTGGTACAGGTCATCAAGGAGCCCATCGGCACGAAAGGCGCCCGGGTGGTTACGAACCTGACCTTGCCGGGCAGGTACCTGGTGCTGGCTCCCTTTACCGAGTACATTGGCATCTCGCGGCGAATCAGCGACGACGCGGAACGCAACCGCCTGAAGGCCATTGCCAAGCGCATCCGGCGCCGCGGCATGGGGCTCATCGTGCGCACGGTGGCCGAGGGGCGGGGCGAAGAGGAGCTGGAGGCGGACCTGCGCTTCTTGCTCCGGGTCTGGGAGCGGGTCTCGCTAAAGGCCAGGAGGGCGCCCGCACCTTCGCTTCTATACCGGGACCACGACCTGATCTACCGGCTGGTACGGGACGTCTTCACGGAGGAACTGAACCGGGTGGTGGTCGACTCGCGCCAGGAGTATCAGAAGATCGCCGAACTCGCGGACTCGGCCGGCCTGGTGTCCATCCGGTCGCGGCTGCAGATGTACCAGGGCGAGCGCCCCATCTTCGAGGAGTACGGCATCGAGCCCGAACTGGACAGGGCGCTTGACCGGCGGGTCTGGCTCGACTGCGGAGGGTACCTGGTCATCGATCACACCGAGGCGTTCACGGCCATCGACGTGAACACGGGGCGCTACATTGGCACGACGAGCCTGGCCGACACGGTGCTGCGCACGAACCTGGAGGCGGCCGAGGAGATCGCCCGGCAGGTCCGCCTTCGCGACCTCGGGGGCATCATCCTCATCGACTTCATCGACATGGATCGCAAGGAAGATCAGGACCAGGTGCTCGAGAAGCTCACATCGGAGCTGCACAAGGACAGGACGCGCACGCACGTGCTGGGCTTCACGCGCCTGGGGCTTGTCGAACTGACGCGCAAGAAGGTGCGGGAAGACCTTTACGCCGTGCTCCAGAGACCCTGCCCGTACTGCCAGGGGACAGGGCGAGTGCTGTCCGAGGTGACCATGGCCCAGAAGGTCGAACGCGAAATCATGCGGCTGGCGCGGTCTTCCCGGGCGGAGGCCATCCTGCTGGCGGTGCACCCTTCCGTGGCCGCGCAGGTGATCGGGTCTGGGGGCGCGAATCTTCGGCGGCTCGAGGCGGAGACCGGCAAGGCGATTTTCGTTCGGGGGAGCGATGATTTGCACATGGAGGACATCCGCGTCCTGACCGTCGGCAGCAGGCGGGAGGTTGAGCGGATGGCGCTGCCGGTGCAGGAGGGCCAGGTGATGGACCTGCAGGTGGAAGAGCCGCACGTCACCAACCCCCGGGACGGCATCGCGCGCCTGGAGGGTTACGTGGTGGACATCGAAGGCGCCGGCCGGCACGTGGGGCAAAGGCTCAAGGTGGAGATCACGAAGGTCTTCCGCACCTACGCCAAGGGGCGGGTCGTATCGGCCGGCTAGGGGCTGGCAGCACGCTCGGGTGGCGCCCGGCCTTTGACGGCACTGCCCGACGATGCTACAATGCCACTCGTGCGATGCCCCAGGACGCCTGAAGGGTGATGGATCGTGGCAGAGTACGCCGTAGTTGACGTCGGCGGGCGGCAGTACCGGGTCGCCCCGGGCGACGTCATCACGGTTGAGCACATGGACGCGCCGGTGGGCCAGGAACTGAGCCTTGACAGGGTGCTCATGCTGCGCCAGGGTGAGCGGGTGCTCGTAGGAGCTCCGGTCGTCGAGGGCGCGAGGGCTGTGGCGCGTGTGGTGGAGCACGGGCGCGGCCGCAAGGTGTTGGTGTTCAAGTACAAGCCGAAGGTCAATTACCGGCGGCGGTACGGGCACCGGCAGCCGTTCACGCGCCTTGCCATCGAGCGGGTGGAGCTTGGGCCCTAGACGCTCCCCGGGGATGTGGATCGTGGAGGTGGCG
>JBFMCJ010000102.1 GCA_040754675.1 Bacillota bacterium | reverse complement strand
AGATTACGGAGCATGGCCCTGCGGGGTCCTGGTGGCTCGGCTGGGTCCATGCGCCGCGCCTGATCGCCGCACCCAAAGGGGCAAGGCAGGGCTACGGGGCGCCCTTGGGGGGATAATGGGTGAAGGTTCCTCTGCACTACGTGGAACTGATCATGGGCACCGCAATGGGCATGCTGTTCGGATGGTCTTACAGTTCGACGCAAGCGTTTCCACCGTCTCCTACGGGATCGACCATCGGACCGGCCCTCTTACCAAGGGTGCTTAGCATTGCGGGGCTTGTGCTGTCGATTATGGTCGTCGTCACGGCTCTTGTGCGAAAACGCAGGACGACAGTAACGATCCCGTTTTCGCGACAACTGGCTCTCACAGTGGCGCTGTTTACCGTGTATCTCTTGATGCTCGAACGCGTAGGCTTTTTCGTATCCACCCTCGTCGTGATGATTGCCGAACTTGCGATCCTATCTCGGTCTCGTTCCCGATGGGGTGAGTGGGTGGGAATCGGCCTGCTGACCGTCGTGGGACTGTGGCTGGTCTTTGGCCAACTTCTGCACGTTCCGCTACCGGGCGTCCGGGGGAGGTGAGGGTTCAAGGATGCTTGAGTTACTTGGTAGTGGCTTTGCAGTTGCACTGGAGCCTCGGAACTTGCTTGCTCTGGTAGCCGGGGCGCTGGCAGGCATGATCGTGGGAATCATACCCGGAATCGGTCCGTCAGTCGGGGTGGCGCTGCTACTTCCGTTCACATATGGCTTACCCGCCGATGCCGCGCTAATCATGCTGGCGTCGCTGTACCAGGTCGCAGAGTACGGCGGGTCGATTCCTGCCATTCTGATCAGCACCCCCGGGACTCCGGCCGCGGCTGCAACGGTGCTCGACGGTTACGCCCTGGCACGACATGGTCAACCCGGAAAGGCACTTGGTTACTCAATCACGGCTAGTGCCCTGGGGGGATTCGCCGGCGTTCTTCTGCTGGCCGTTCTCGCAGGACCGGTCGCCCGGCTCGCGCTGCAACTTGGTCCGGCGGAGTTCTTCGCGTTCGGGGTCTTCGGGCTGACTGCCGTTATCAGCCTGGCAAGCGGTAGTCTACTCAAGGGCCTGCTCTCGGGAGTGCTGGGGTTGTTACTCTCGACCGTGGGCATGGACGTGTTCACTGGATACTCGCGTTTCAACCTGGGTCGTTTTGAATTGTTCGAGGGAATCCCGCTGGTGCCCATACTGATTGGGTTGTTTGCAGGTGCGGAAGCTTTGCGTCTCGTCGGTGAGGAACTCGATGTGCGTGTCAGGCTGCCGCGTACGGCATTTGAGGTGTGGCTCACCCGTCGAGAGGTTAGAGGCGTGCTTCCCGCCATCGGGATCGGAACCCTTGTCGGAGCCGTGGTCGGCGTCTTCCCCGGTCTGGGCGCGGGGACCGCTTCATGGCTTGCGTACAACTGCGTCAGGCTCTCTTCCAAGCGGCAGAAGGAGTTCGGCAGCGGCGTGCCATCCGGGATTGCCGCGCCGGAAAGTGCCAATAACGCCGTGGTGGGTATGGCCCTGATCCCACTGCTCACGCTGGGGATTCCAGGTTCTCCGACCGCCGCCGTGATGATGGGTGCGCTCATGCTTCATGGGGTGCAACCTGGACCTCAGGTCTTCAGCGAGCACCCCGGCGTCATCTACGGGCTGTTTGCCTCGATGGTGCTGGGTATCGGCCTCCTGTGGGCTCTGGGGGTCTCGACCACGCGGGTATTTGCCCGGGCCGTCGAGGTGCCCAACCGTGTCATGGGGCCACTCGTCCTAATCCTGTCGGCCATCGGTGCCTTCGCCGTTCGCAATCTCATGTTTGACGTGTGGATGATGCTCGCGTTTTCCGTGCTCGGGTACGTGCTCAGAAAGAGCGGCTTCTCCGCACCAGCGCTTGTACTAGCTTTCGTGTTGGGTCCCATGGTTGAGAGCAACCTCCGACGGGCTCTTCTCATGGCCGACGGGGCATGGAGCGTTTTCCTGAGGAGCCCGGCGGCTGCCACGGCACTTGCGTTTGCCGTGCTTTCGCTGGTTGTATCAGTGCGGGGGTTGCTTCCTACACATGCGAAATTGACCAACCCCGCCGCACAGGCCGGCAGCGGGTAGGCAGCCTTGTTCGGTGCGGATTCGAAGAGGTGGAACAGTCCGAAGCCGTCCATCCGGATATGCATGAGTGAGGAGGCTACCCTGGTGCACGAGTGCATTCGGCTACACCCGGCGGATAACGTTGCGACGGCCTTGCGGGAACTGGAGCAAGGCTCGACGATCCAAGTACTGGGATCCAACGGCTTCGAGCAGCTGACCATCCACGAGACCATCCCGTTCGGACATAAGGTGGCCCTACGATCCATCCCCCGTGGCAACCTAATCATCAAGTATGGCCACGTCATCGGCAGGGCGACCCTCGACATCGAATCCGGGAGTCTGGTCCACAGTCACAACGTGGAAGGGCTGCGCGGGCGGGGCGACTCCCCCGACCTGGTTGAGGCCTGGACTCAAGTCCCGTACTCGGGTAGCGAGCTGATTTACCAGGGAGTGGCCAGCATTGTCGGATCGGGGAGGGCATTCGGAGGCTCCGCGACAGGGCTGTCGAACCTGGTGCTCAAGGGTTTCCGACGGGCCGATGGGCGTGTCGGCTTTCGTAACCACGTCTTGGTGCTCGCCGCCATGGACAACGTGAACGGCATTGTGGAGCGGATCTCCGCTCAGGTAAGGGGAACGATTCCAGTCACTATCTGGTACGGACGCGGACAGTTTGGGAAAGACGCCGAATTGACGTTCCGCACTCTAGTAGGTTTGGGCCAGAACCCGAACACGGCGGCTGTCCTGGTTGTGAGCCTCGAGCCTGTTTCGGCACGGCGCCTTGCTGACGCGATCGGCGCCGCGGGCAAGCGGGTGGCGCAGGTAAGTGTCCAAGAGTGCGGGGGCACCCCGGAGACCATTTACCGAGGGGCTACGGTCGCTCTGGACATGGTTCTCGAGGCCTCCCGTCTCGAGCCAGAGCGCGTTTCGGTCTCCGACCTGGTCATGGGGGTCGAATGCGGGGGCTCCGACGCAACATCGGGCCTCGTGACAAACCCGGTGCTGGGTATGATTGCCGATGAAGTCGTCGACAACGGCGGTACGGTGATCGTGTCGGAAACCTCCGAATTGATCGGAACCGAGCACCTGCTCGCCAAGCGTGCACGATCCCCGGAGATCGCCAAGCGCATCTACGAAATCGTGTGGCGCGTAGAGGAGGACGCTCGTGCCCGAGGCGTGAGCATCCTGGGGGCTAACCCGGTTCCCGACAATATCGCTGGCGGGTTGACAACCATTGAAGAGAAGGCCCTCGGGGCAATGGTAAAGGGGGGCTCACGCCCCATCGAGGGAGTGCTCGATTACGCGGAAGCCCCGCCCGGGAAGGGGCTATATATCATGGATACCCCCGCTCCCGCAAGTGAATCCATCACGGGCCTTGCCGCCGCAGGCGCACAGGTAATTCTGTTCTCAACGGGAAAGGGCAACATCGTGGGGTCCACGCTGGCACCGACCATCAAGATCTGCGCTAACCCTTCTACACTGCGTGCGATGAAGGCGGACATCGACGTAGACGTCAGTGATCTAGTCGCAGGGGAGCAGTCCTTCGAGCAAGCCGCCGGCGCGGTGAAGGAGTGCCTGGCCGCAGTGAGCCGAGGGATGCTTACGAGAGCAGAAATCCTTGGCAACCTGCAGGTCGTGCTGAGCAGGATTGAGCGCACGGTGTAGCCATGCCTCCAACGGAGGGCTCGCGGATGGTGCACAGCTCGGGGTACAGCGTGTTGAGCAGTTCCACCTGTTCGGGCGTGTCGTAGCGCAGATTAGGAGCGGTTATAGCCGCACGGTTGCTGCAGGCGGTTGAGGATCTGCGCTTTCTCCTTCTTCCGGGCCTTGCGGTAGCGGTCGGCGAGCTCCCGAACGACGGCTCGCCGCTCGGGCAACGAAAGGGGCACGCCCTGCGCCTCCTCGGCTTCATGGTCTGGCGCTCCTTTCCAGGCGCAGGGCGGCGGGCCTGTTCGAGTACCTTTTGCTTTTGAGGCAAGGCGAACCCTTGACGCAGCCTGCCTCGGTTGTTAGCATAGGCGCCAACACCAGCCTGTCCGGGGTTCTGGGCCACGCCAACACATGAAAGGACGCAATCTACGTTGCTTTCAGGGATTCAACGGGCCAGCGAACGCCGTACGCTCCGCCTTGCCGCGGCATCGGGGCCGTGGGGCAAAGCTCGATGAGGGCGGCGGTAATCCGCAGTTATGGCGGCCTCGATGCCATCCAACTGGAAGAGGTCCCCACCCCAAAGCCGGGCCCCGGCGAGGTTCTGGTGCGGGTGCGCGCATGCGCCCTGAACCGCCTTGACGTTTTCGCCCGCCAGGGCTTGCGCGGGCCGGCCGTGCACACGCCGACGCTCCCGCACGTCTCGGGATCTGACATGGCCGGCGAGATCGCCGAACTTGGCCCCGGTACGCATGCGTCGGGCCTGCGGCCCGGGCAGCCCGTCGTGATCTACCCGGCGCTGTTTTGCTCGAACTGCGACTTCTGCCTGGCGGGCGAGCAGTCGATGTGCCGTTCCATGCGCATATTCGGCGAACACACCTGGGGCGGCCTCGCCCAGTACGCCGTGGTGCCCGCGGCGAACGCCATCCCCCTGCCCGGCTCCTTTCCGTTTACGGAGGCCGCAGCCGTTCCCGCCGCTTACACCACCGCCTGGCGGATGGTGGTAACCGTCGGCCAGGTGCGTCCGGGCGAGACTGTGCTGGTCATGGGGGCAGGCGGTGGGGTGGGAGTGGCGGCGGTACAGATTGCCATCCACGCCGGCGCGAACGTGATCGCCTGCGCCCGGGGCGAACATCGGCTCCGCTACCTCGCCGACACGCTGAGGGTGCGGCACCTGGTCGACACCGCGCGCCAGGACGTGTTGGCGGAGGTCATGGCCGTGACCGGCGGGTCCGGCGCGGATCTCGTGGTCGACCCGGTCGGCGCTCCGACCTGGCGAACCAGCATCAACGCCATGCGGCCCGGCGGCCGGATGACCATTTGCGGAGCCACCGGGGGCGACGTGCCGGAGATCAGTATCCGGGAGATCTACCAGCGACACCGCCGGATCCTGGGTGCCCCCATGGGCAACCTGCGGGACTTCCGGGCAGTCCTCTCGCTCGTCCTCAGCGGGTCCATCAAGCCCGTTATCTATCGGGTGCTCCCCCTCGAAGCGATCCATGAGGCTCACCGGCTCCTCGAGTCGCGGGAGCATGTCGGCAAGGTCGTCATCCAACTCGACTGACAAGGTGCGTACCCGGTGATCCCGCCCCTCTTTTGCCGGCCGCAAGTAAGTGCTGGAGAGCAGGTGGCCCGATGAGCAGCGACGCAGGATGGATCGACATCGTGGGGGATATCGTCCTGCAGCGGCCCGCTCGGGAAGGGGCTCGCCTGGCCCTTCCCGCCGACGCGTCCGTGCGGCTGGCCAACCTGGAGGGGCCGCTCTCCCGCGCAGGGCCCCCGGCCGACAAGCTCGTGCGGCTATCCATGCCCGGCGAGGCAGCGGGTTGGCTGGCGGAACTCGGGATTCATGCGGTGAGCCTGGCCAACAACCATTCCCTCGATTTCGGCGTCGAGGGGCTCGTCGAGACGCTGAGGCTGCTCGGCGAGGCCGGCGTGGGGTGGGTGGGAGCCGGCGCGTCGCCGGCCCAGGCTTTCGACCCCCGGGTGTTCTATGTGGCGGGAAACCGCGTGGCCGCCCTTGGAGCGGCCACCACCCTGCCCCCCGGCTTCGCAGCCCGTGCCGGCCGACCCGGCGTGGCGGGGGTGGCGGTACGGGTGAGCCTCGAGACGGAGCGCACCGTCAACGAAGAGCAGCCGGGTACGGCTCCGTGGGTGCATACCTGGATCGACGAGGAGGACCTTCGCCCGCTGCTCGAAGCGGTGGCCGAGGCGAGGCGCCGAGCAGACCTGGTCATCGTGCTGATTCATTGGGGTGTACCCCCGGGGTGGGCGCCCCCGTTCCAGGGATGGCTGGCCGACTACCAGCAGCCGCTCGCCCACCGGCTCGTGGAGGCAGGCGCGGGGGCCATTGTCGGGCATCATCCGCACTGCCTGCATGGGATCGAGGTCTATCGAGGGGTGCCGGTCTTCTACAGCGTGGGCAACTTCATCTTCCACGTCCACGCCCACCCGGAGCAGCTTGCCCTTGATGGCGCCCGCCTCCCCTACCGGACGGGCTCCTCGGGGGCGGAGCGGGAATCGCTTCGGGTGCGCCTGGAAGTGGGCGGAGGCCGGCTGCGCCGGGCGTTCGTTGTGCCGTACTGGCTCGGGGAGCAGTGGGAGCCCGAGCCGGTTGCAGCGGCAGCGGCCGCGGAGATTCAGCAGCGGATCGCGTCGATGAGCGCCGGGTTTGGCACCCGCATCACGTGGGGGCCGGACGGGACCGGCGAGGTCTGGCTGGGGTGAGGGCCGGGCGAGGGTTCGGCAACTCAGAAGAGCTTCAGCCAAGGCGAAGGGGGAGCTTTCGTTGGAAGGGCATGAGAGCGCTGCAAACACGGGCACGGTAGGCAGGCCGCGCCCGGCGGTGGCCGTCCGCACCCGACGGCTGACGGGGCTGGTACTCGGGCTGGTGCTCCTGTTGCTACCAGCCGTGGGGCCGGGCGCGGTTGCCGCTGCTGGTACCCCTCCCACCGGGGGTACTGTCACGATTCCAATCGTTGCTGACCCGACGTTCAACCCGTGGCACCCGAACGCGTACGTCGAATCGGTCTTTCCCAACCGCGTGTTGTTCAACGGGCTGACGAAGCCGGGGCTCGATCTCCAGCCCGTTCCGGACCTCGCAGAGCGCTGGGAGACGAGCTCGGACGGGCTGCGGTGGACCTTCTATTTGAGGCGGGACGTGAAGTGGCATGACGGTCAGCCCTTCACGGCAGCCGACGTGGCTTATACCTTCAACGAAATCGTGTTGAAGCCCGAGCTAGGGTCGCCCCGGCGGGCGGACTTCGCGGCCGTCGAACGAGTGGAGGTCGTCAATGACTACACCGTTCGCTTCGTCCTCAGCCGGCCCTTCGCGGCGCTTGCCGCGTACCTGGCGTACAACGCCGGGATCCTGCCGCGCCACCGCTTCGAGGGGAAGGATCCCTGGAACCTCACGCCGTTCAACAAGGAGAAGCCGGTAGGCACGGGACCGTTCAAGATCGAATCGTACGTTCCAGGGTCTCATGTCAGCCTCGTTGCCAACGACCGCTACTTCCTGGGCCGGCCGTACCTGGACCGCCTCGTCTTCAAGATCCTCCCCGACGCCAACACCCAGGTCGCGCAGACGCTGGCAGGCGAACTCGACATCATGATCGTCGACAACCCGGCCGCGGTCGCCCGCTTCGAACGCAGCTCCCGGATCAAGGTGGTCCCTGTCGATCAGGTCAACTACTACTTCATAGCGGTCAACCACGACCGCCCGCTGTTCCAGGACGTGCGGGTGCGCCAGGCCATGTTGATGGCCATCGATCGCCAGGCCATCATCAACAGCATCCTGCGCGGGTACGGACGCATTGCGACGGGTCCCATATCCCCCGTGCTCAAGGCCTACTACGACCCCAACGTGACGGCGTACTCGTACGACCCCGAGGGAGCAAAGCACCTGCTGGCCCAAGCCGGGTGGGTCGACCGCGACGGCGACGGCGTGCTCGACAAGGACGGGAGGCCTCTCGAGTTTGTGCTCGACGTTGGGCGCACCAAGGATCTCCAGCCGATCTCGGAACTCGTCCAGCAGTACCTGGTCGCGGTCGGCATGCGGGTGCGGCTGGAGATGAACGAATGGAACGCCTATATCCAGAAGGCGATTGTTCGGCGGGACTACGACGCCACCGTCGCCTGGTGGATCACTCCCCCTGACCCGGACGTGTTCAACTACTTCCATTCGTCCGGGGCAGGCAAGGGGGCGAACGTCCCCAACTACCGGGACCCCGAGGTGGATCGGCTGTTGGAGGCGGGCCGGGTCACTTCCAACGTTTCGGAGCGCGTCCGAATCTATCGCGATTTCCAGAAGGTGGTGGCCGAGCGCCTGCCCTATCTGTTCCTGTGGTACCCGAAGGAGATTCAGGTGCGCAGCCGCACGCTGGGCGGCCTGGTCGAGCTTGGGTTGCGTGACCAGATGCATTACGTCCACCAGTGGTACCGCATGCGGTGAAGCCCACCGGCCCGTGTCTGCGTCGGCCGTAGGTACACGAGAAGGAGGGTCGGCCGGGATCGATGGGACGGCTGCTGATACGCCGGGTCGCGCAGGGAATCGTAACGGTGCTTGTCGTGAGCGCCATCACGTTTTTCCTCGTGGACCTGGCGCCCGGGGGCCCGGGGGTGCTGGCACGCATGGAAATGACCGAGGAGGCCCGCCAGGCCCTCATCGTCCGGCTGCATCTCCACGAACCCGCCTGGTACCGCTACGGGCGGTGGCTTGGCGGCATGCTGCGAGGTGACTGGGGCCGGTCGCTGGCCGACAGCCGGCCCGTTACGGAACTGTTGGCCGATCGGCTTCCCAACACGCTGCGGCTGTCGGCCACGGCGCTGGGGCTTGCCGTGGCCTTGGGGGTGCCGATGGCGATCACCTCCGCCACGCGGCCCGGCTCGGCAGTGCGCATGCTGTTCGGGCTCATCAGCGTCGCGGGGCTATCGGTACCGTCCTTCTGGCTGGCTATCCTGCTGATCCTCCTGTTCTCGGTGCAGCTCGGGTGGCTCCCGTCGTCCGGGATGGGGACGATCGGGGGGCCGCCCAGCTTCGTCGACACGCTGCGCCACACCATCATGCCGACCGTGGTGCTGGCGGCCAGCACGCTGCCGTACGTGATGCGTTTCACGCACAGCGCCATGCTGGACGTGCTCAAGCAGGATTTCGTGCGCACGGCGGTCGCGAAAGGAGTGACCCCCGGCCGGGTCCACTACCGGCACGTGCTGGCCAACGCCCTGGGGCCAGTGATCAGCATCCTGGGTGTGCTCGTGCCACGCTTGGTGGGCGGGGCCATCATCACGGAGACCATCTTCGGATGGCCGGGCATCGGGCGGTTGGCGTACGACGCATCGCTTGGCCGCGACTATCCGGTCATTCTGGGCGTCACGATGCTGGTGGCCCTCGTGGTGGTGGCGTGCAGCTTGCTGGTCGATGTTGCGCACGCGCTGGCCGACCCGAGGATCCGGCTCGAGGGCTAAGTCTATATGCAGGAGACGGCAGGCAGCCGAGGTCTCGTGCGGGCCTCGCAGGATGACGCCGCAGGAGTCCGCCCGACGGGTGGCGCCCGGCGCGTCCGTGCAGCGATCGAGCAGGCGTGGCGGGAAGCGCGCCGGTATGGCCGGCGCCGCCCCGCGGGCGTCGTTTCGCTCGTCGTGCTGGTGGCGGTGGCCGCCGGTGTCTTCCTGGGGCCGTCCTTCGTGCGTCAATCGCCGGTGGCGGTCGACCCGGCAGGCGCTTTGAGCCCTCCTTCCCGCGAGCACTGGCTGGGTACGGACGAGCTCGGGCGAGACGTGCTGGTGAGGCTGCTTCACGGCGGGCGGGTCACACTGAGCGTCGGCGTGGCGTCGATGGTGCTCTCTCTCGTCCTGGGCACGGCGACCGGGGCGGTGGCCGGGTTTTACAGGGGATGGGCGGAGGTCGCGCTGATGCGGCTGACCGATGCCATGATGGCCATTCCCCAGTTTTTCCTCGTGCTTGCGGCGCTGACCGTGCTCGGCAGCGGCACGCTGTGGGTGATCCTCGTGATCGCCCTCACGTCGTGGATGCAGACCGCCCGCGTGGTGTACGGCGATGTCCGGAAGTGGGCGGCCCAGGAGTTCGTCGAATCAGCTTATGCGCTGGGCGCTACCCGCCGACGGGTCCTCGTACGGCACGTTCTGCCGCAGACGCTGCCGGTGATCCTGGTCAACGCCAGCATGGGCGTCGCCTACGCGATCCTGGTGGAAAGCGCCATCAGCTATCTGGGGCTGGGCGTCCAGCCGCCGACGCCCTCATGGGGCTCGATGCTGCAAAACGCCCAGACTTACGTCTGGACCAGCCCGTGGCTTGCGGTTTACCCGGGCCTGCTCATTTCGGTCACAGTCTTTGCGTTCCATTTCCTGGGCGACGCCCTCCAGCAATGGCTTGACCCCCACCGCCGCTGACCGGGGCCGGCAGGCGTCCCCCCTGGCAGGGTGGC
>JBFMCJ010000101.1 GCA_040754675.1 Bacillota bacterium | reverse complement strand
GCCGCCGTTCCGCTGGTGGCGGAAGGGCAGATCCTCGGCGTCGTGGTCATGGCCTCCCGCGCCGCCGGCCAGTTCGCCCTGCACCAGATGGAGATGCTGGACGCGGTCGGCGCACACCTGGCGCTTACCGTTCGAAACGCTCAGCTCTACCACCGCCTGCGCGAGGCTGCGGTGGTCGAGGAGCGATACCGGCTTTCCCGGGAAATGCACGACACCCTCGGCCAGACGCTGGGCTACCTGGGCATGCAGGCCGAACGCATCCGGCGCCTCCTGGACGACGGCCGCCACGCGCAGGCCCGCGAGGAGCTCGCCGGCATGGCCGGCGCCATCCAGGAGGCGTATCTGGACGTCCGGGAGGCCATCGATAACCTGCGCCTCACCGCCGACTCACCCGGCGGTCTGGCTGGGGCCCTGCAGCAGATGGTCCGGGACTTTTCGGCCCGCTCCGGCATCCCGGCCGTGGCCCGCATTGAGCCACCTTCCGGGCCTTGCCCCGCCGAGGTGCAGCTGCACCTGCTGCGCATGGCGCAGGAGGCGCTGGCGAACGTCCGCAAGCATTCGGGCGCCACCCGGGTGGAGGTTGAGCTTTCGACCGCCGGCGGCCACCTGGAACTGAGCGTGGCCGACAACGGCCGGGGGTTCGACCCGGGCGCCACCTCGAACGGCCGCCACCACGGGCTCGTCGCCATGAGGGAGCGCGCCCGCGCCATCGGCGCCCAGTTGACCATCGCGACAGGCCCGGGCCAGGGGACCCGCATCCTGGTCAGGGTGCCGCTTGTTGAGGGGAGGCTGGCCCACGATGACCGTGCGCGTGCTCATAACGGATGACCACGCCCTCTTCCGGGAGGGGCTGCGCCGCATCCTGGAGAGCTATCCCGACGTGGAGGTCGTCGGCGCGGCGTCTGGGGGCAGCGAGGCTGTGAAGCTGGCGCTGCAGACGAAGCCCGACGTGGTGCTGATGGACGTGAAGATGCCGGGGGTGGATGGCGTGCAGGCCACCCGGGCGATTCGCGCAAGCCTCCCGCAGACTCAGGTGATCATGCTCACGGTCTCCGACCGGGACGAGGACCTGTTCGGCGCCGTCAAGGCCGGCGCTCGCGGCTACCTCCTCAAGAACGTGGCCGAGGAGGCGCTCGTGGAGGCCATCCGCCGGGTGAGCGCCGGGGAGGCCATGCTCTCCCCCCATCTGGCGGCCCGGCTGCTCGACGAGATGGCCGGCAGGCGCCAGCCGGCCCCCTGCGAAAACGACCCGGGGAGCCTCACGCAGCGCGAGGCCGAGATCCTGGCCCTTGCCAGCCAGGGCCTCACGAACCGCGAGATCGCCGACCGGCTTCACCTCTCCGTGCACACGGTGAAGACCCACGTGCGGCACATCCTGGACAAGCTGCATGCAAAAAACCGTGCCGAGGCGGCTACCAGGGCGATCCAGGCCGGGCACCTTCCGGGGGGCGTGGTCCCGGGGAGTTAGCTCCTTCGGATGATGACGGCCCGCATCCGCCCGGCCGGCCTGCGTAGCTCGATGGCCGGAGGGCCCGCTGCCGGCAATCACCCTCCTGCCGGATGGTGCGCGGCCCTCTTCCTCGCGTCTAATGGATCCGGTAATGCCACCGATTACGGGCTTCACCATCTTGGGTCGCCGGAGTCTTGCCGTACTCGCCTGCACCGGGCTGGCCCTCGTGGCAGGTCTGGCCTACTTTGCTTTCGCCAGACCCCTCGCCGTCACCCCACGGCTCGGCCCCGCCCCGGCTTTCCGGCTGGTTGACGCCCGGGAACGCCCCATCACCCACCAGGCCCTGGCCGGTTACACGGTGATCTACAGCTTCTTCACCACGGCCGCCTCCGACCGGGCCGGGCAGGTGATGGCCGGGCAACTACGCGCCCTTCAAGACCACATGGCGCAGGATCCCGCCCGGTTCGAGCGCGTTCGGCTGGCCGCCATCACCCTGGATCCCGAGCGAGACACACCCGGCCGCATCGCAGAGTTCGCCAGGGAGGCAGGCGCCGACCCGTCCAGGTGGGTCTTCCTCACGGGCCCGCCGCTGGCCGTAAAGCTGACGGCGGGCTCGGGGTTCGGGGTCTACTACGACGTCGTCCCCGGCGGCCCGCCGGTTTACGAGTCCCGCTACGTGCTGGTGGACGGCCAGGGGGTAATCCGCGGGATCTACCCCGGGCCCAATCTGGACGTGCCCCGGCTCCTGCGGGACCTGGACCGGGTGGAGCGCGAGTCCAGGGCAACCGGCGCGGCGCGCGTCGTGTACGAGGCCGCGCACCTGTTCCTCTGCTACCCGGGCCTTTGAGCCGCGCGAAGCCGCGCACCAACGGCCCAAGTCAAAAGGAGGCATGGTGAGGCAATGGCGCTTCAACAGCACGGGGCCCAGAGGGCGGATGGCGGCGTCCGGCCGGCCGAGGCCTCGACCCCGCAGCAGGTCGAGGAAGAGGTTCGCCCGAGAGGGGCCATGGCGATCATGCTGCTCTACCTGCTCGTGGTGGTGGCGGCCTGGGCGTACATGTACCTGAGTCTTGTCGGGCGCTGGTGAGAAAGGCGTGGTGATGCAGCGTGCCCGTTGACCTGTACGAGAAGCGGTGGATGACCCTGGTCGCCGCCGTGCTGGCCGTCTTCTTCCTGGCGGTGCTGGGGTCCGTGTTCGGCGCCGGCATCCAGGTGCCAGGGGTGTACGGGCAGGTAAACCCCCAGGCGCTGGCAAGTTCTCCGCCGTTTGACCGCCCAGGCGTGCGGGAACTGGGTCCCGGTCGCTACGAGGCCAGTTTGGTGGCGTTCATCTGGGCTTACACGCCCAACGAGATCCGGGTGCCGGCCGGCTCGACGGTCACGTTCAACCTGACAAGCCGCGACGTGGTGCACGGATTCCGCATCGTGGGAACCCCCGTCAACACCATGGTCTTCCCGGGGCAGCTCGCCAAGGCCAGCTACACCTTCCGCGAACCGGGGACCTACCTCTTCGTCTGCCACGAGTACTGCGGGATCGGGCACCAGAACATGTTCGGCCGGATCATCGTGGAGTAAGAGGGGAAGGTGTGACATGACGCTTGCCACTGAGCGCCGGCTGGTCGCCTGGCACCTCTACGTTGCGGTGCTGGCGCTTGTCGTCGGGGCTTCCCTGGGGC
This sequence comes from Bacillota bacterium, assembly GCA_040754675.1. NCBI lineage: Bacteria > Bacillati > Bacillota > Bacillota bacterium. Next base: position 7,079 of record JBFMCJ010000101.1, on the reverse strand, counting down.
CGTTCCAGGCGCTTGAGCACGCAGGGGTGAACCTGTACCGGTACCTCCCGTTCCTCAAGTCCTACTACCAGGGTCTCAGCCTGCACGGGGTGCTGAACGTCTTGGTATGGACGACGTTTTTCATCAGCGGCTTCTTGCTGTTCGTCACGGGCGCGACGCTGAAGCGGCCGCTTGCGAGCATCCGCCTGGGGTGGGCCGCGTTCGGCGTCATGGTGGCAGGGGTGCTGCTGGCGGGCTGGGCCATCCTGGCCGACCAGGCCACGGTGCTGTTCACCTCGTACCCGCCCCTCAAGGCGCACCCGGCGTATTACGTGGGATTGACGCTGGTCGTTGTGGGAACGTGGCTCGTGTCGGCCAACATCTTCCTGACGTGGCGGGCATGGCGGCGTGAGAACCCCGGGGCGCGGACGCCGCTCGGGGCGTACGGGGCACTGGTTACCTTCATCATGTGGGATCTGGCGAGCCTCGGAATCGCCGTGGAGTTCCTGTTCATGCTGATCCCCGTTTCGCTGGGGCTGCAGGCCGGAACCGACCCGGTGCTGGCGCGGGCCTTTTTCTGGTTCACGGGGCATCCCATCGTCTACTTCTGGCTGCTGCCGGCCTACGTCTCGTGGTACACCATGGTGCCGAAGCAGGCCGGCGGCAGGCTGTTCAGCGACCCGCTGGCGAGGCTGGCGCTCTTGCTTTTCATCCCGCTTTCCATCCCCGTGGGGCTGCACCACCAGTTCACCGACCCGGGCATCTCGCAGGGATGGAAGCTGATCCACTCGGCGCTCACCTTCGCGGTCTTCTTCCCGAGCGCCCTGACAGCGTTCACGCTGCTTGCGTCGCTGGAGAACGCCGGAAGGGCGCGGGGAGGCCGGGGGACATTCAGGTGGTTTTTCGCCCTGCCGTGGAAAGACCCGTCGGTCGCCGCACAGGTGTTTGCCATGCTCCTGTTCGCCCTCGGAGGGGTCTCGGGGATCATCAACGCCTCGTACAACCTCAACCTGATGGTACACAACACCGCCTGGGTGCCAGGGCACTTCCACCTGACGGTAGGCTCGGGCGTCACGCTGACTTTCATGGGCGTTTCGTACTGGCTCATCCCGTACCTGACGGGGCGGCGGCTCTGGAGCCGGCGGGTCGCGCTCGCGCAGGCGTGGACCTGGTTCATCGGCATGCTGGCGCTGGGGCGGGGGCTCCACTTGCTCGGCCTTCTGGGGGCGCCCAGGCGGACGATGCTGGGCGCGGCGGCCTACGGCGCCCTCAACCCCGAGTGGCGGCTCCCGGCCCTCATGGTGGGCATCGGAGGGGCGATCCTGGCCGTCAGCCTTTACCTCTACCTCATCGAGGTGGCCGCCACGCTCTTCTTCTCCAGGGAGCCCGCGAGGGTCGAGGTGCCCGAGGCCGAGGCGCTGTCCGGGCCGGAGCACGCACCGTTTCTCTTCGAGCGGTGGCGGATCTGGATCGGGGCAGCCGTGGCGCTGGCGGCCGTGGGCTACGTTCCGACCATCGTGCAACTGCTCAACCACTTCAACCCCGTCCCGGCGCTGCGGGTCTGGTGAGCCGGCACCGCCCGGCATAAGACGGGCTGGCCCCGCCATACATCCCCTAAGAGCTGGGGGAGGATGCCGGCGTGGGCCAGCCCCGCACGCACCCGGCCTGGTTGGTGCGGATCGTCTCGATGATCGCCGTTGCCGCCGCCATGGCGTCGGCCTGGCAGATGCGCGCCGGGCCGCGGCCGGACCGGCCGGGCGCCGAGGCCGTGCGGGTGCGCCTCAGCCTTCCCTGGGCACAGTGGCGCCGTTCGATGGAGGTGCGCGAAGAGCGGGTCGCCCGGGCACTGGCTGCCGCCCTCGCCGAGCGCGCCGCCCCCGGAAGGCTCGCCGAACGGCGCCAGGCGGCGCTCCCGGATGACGGAGTCCGGCCCGTGTGGGTGGTGACCGCCGAGTTCGGCCGCCGCCCGCCCCGGCAGCTGTGGGTGCTGCCCTACGGGGAGCTGTGGGACCCCTCCTCTCGCCGGGCGATTTCGAACCCTGCTTTGAGCGAGTCCCTGAAGGGTCCGCTGGCGGGGTTCGCGGGCCAGCTCTTCGGCGAACCGGTGCCCTGGAGAGAGGTGGATCCCCTGTTCCCGCGGGACACGGGGGCCGTGCTGGAGGACGTACGGACGGGCGTGCGCCTCCACGTGCTGCGGTACGGCGGCTACTTGCACGCTGACGTCGAACCCGCCTCGCCCAGGGACACGGCCCTGCTCAAGGCGATCTACGGCGGCGAGTGGAGCTGGCGGCGTCGCCCCGTGGTGGCCATCATCGGGGGACGGCGCATCGCCGCGTCCATCAACGGGATGCCTCACGGGTACGGGGTCGTCAGGGGCAACGACTTTCCCGGCCACTTCTGCCTTCATTTCCGGGAAAGCCGCCTTCACCGCTCGGGCCGGGTTGACTGGTCCCACCAGTTGATGGTGTGGCAGGCGGCAGGGCGGATGGCGCAGGTGCTGGAAGAGGCGGCTCCGGAGCAGCTTGCCCGCTGGGTGCTGGCGGCCCTCAACGAGGACGACGAGGCCGCGCTCAAGCACGCCACGACCGGATGGGACCCTCAGCTTGCCGCCCGCCTCATGGACCAGATCCGGCACGTCACGGTGGCCGGCACCATCCTCGGCCCGCCGGGAAGCGCCGGCGAGCCGCCGGCGGTCGAGGTGCAGCTGGTCGTGTACTACGAGCGGCCCGACCCCGACACAGGCTACGGCCACACGCTGCGGCTGAACTTGCGGGAGCGGGCGGCGTCGGCGCCTTCCGGCACGAGAGGCTGGGCCATCCCCCTCGCGGACCTGGCAAAACTGCTCAAGATTCCGGCCGGGACCGTGCCACCTCCGCAGGCCGATCAGGACGAAGGCTGCTGAGAACGCCTTTCGCCGGCGTCAGTTCCGGTTCACGTTCCGGCAATCGTGGTGAATCGCCCGGTCACCCCGCGCCATGACCCGCAAGAACGCGTTCACCACTTCAGGGTCGAACTGCGTCCCCGAGTGCCGGACGATCTCCCGCACCGCGGTGGCCGAATCCAGCGCGGGCCGGTACGGCCGCCAGGAGGTCATGGCGTCGTACGCGTCCGCCACCGCGAACACCCGGGCCACGAGGGGGATCTGCTCGCCCCGGAGCCCCATGGGGTAGCCGAGCCCGTCGAAACGTTCGTGGTGGTACAGCACCACCGCCGTCACCGGCTGCAGGAACTCCACGCGGTTGAGCACCTGAAAGCCCAGATTCGGGTGGTTGCGCATGACCGCCCATTCCTCGTCGCTGAGCGGGCCGGGCTTGTGAAGGATGCTGTCGGGAATGCCGATCTTGCCGATGTCGTGCAGGAGGCCGCCCCGGTACAGCGCCTGCTGCTCCCGGGGCGAAAGCTGCATTTCCCGCGCAATCGCCAGCGCCAGGGCGGCCACCCGGCGGGAATGGCCTTCCGTGTCCCGATCCCTGACGTCCAGGGCCGCCGTCAGCGCCTCCAGGGTGTTGTCGTACGCCTGCTCCAGCGCCGAGTAGAGGCGTGCGTTGCGGATGGCAGCCGTGGACTGCTGGGCCAGGGTCTCGAGAAGCTGTACCTCGCCCTGCCCGAAAGGGCCGGGCGTGCGCCGCCAGACCACCACGCCTCCCACCAGTTCATCGCCCGAAAGCATGGGGACCGCCAGAATGGCGCGGATGCCTCGCGGGCGGGTCAGGTACCGAAAGGGGTAGTCCGGATCCGTTTCGGTGTCCTGCACCTGGACGGGACGCCGCTCGGCGGCAGCCCGCCCGATGGCCCCCTGCCCCAACTGCACCCGCGCCCGCCGAATGCCCTCCACCAGGCTCTCGGGGGCGTCGTAGCTTGCGCTGACGGTCAGGCTTCCTTCCTCGGGATGATACTCGAAGACGCCACCCGCGTCGGACCCCGTCAGTTCCGCAGCATACCGCGCCACAGTGCCAAGTACGTGCTGGACATCGAGGCTCGCTGCAAGCTCCGTGCCGATCTCCTGGAACGCCTGGAGCTGGCGGTACGCATCCTGCAGCCGGTCGTACATCTGCTGTAGCTCCTCCGTCCGGCGCCGGGCTTCCTCATGCAGCTCAGCGCCCGTGAGCGCCAGTGCCGCCTGGTACGCAAACGCCGTGAGGGCTTCCTTCTCCCAGCGGCGGTAAGGCCGCACCCGCCGGTGATAGACGGCCAGTACCGCGCAGACCCTTCCCTCCATCACCATGGGGAACAGCCCGATGGTGCGGATCCCCTCCTGGCGGGTCAGTTCGGCGAGGCGAACCCACCTTTTCTGGACCGGGGCATCGGTGATAACCCGGGCTTTCGCCTCGCGCAGCACCTCGCCCCCGGGGATCTGCGCAACGGCTCGGGTGACGCTCTCGGTGTAGGTCGCTGAAACCCCTTCTGACCAGGCGCACCTGACGCCGCCTGACTCCTGGGGAGCATAGATGGCCGCCCCGTCTGCGTTGACAAGGCCGATTGCCTGGCGGCCAAGCATCTCGTACGTGGAGGGAACGTCGCGAGTGACATTGAGGTTCCACACCGCATCCAGCAGCCGGTGCCAGGGAGTGGCCCTCGAACGCCCGCGCGGGCCGGCCGCTGGAGCCGGCGGTGACTGGCGTGCTTCCATGACCCCTGTCCTTGCCGCGATCTCGCGCTCCGTCACGTGTATCGACAAAATCCGGCTTGTTTTCACCCCTCTGGTGATTAAGTGAAGGCGCAGGGATTCCTGCGCCTTCGGGCAGGGACAGGGTCTAATCTCCCGTCAGGCGACGCCCTGGCGGAACGGCTCGGGCAGGGCACGCCAGACGGCCCACGCCAGAATCCCGCCGCCCAGCGCGGTGAGGAGTTGCGGCCACTGCATGGCGACCGCAACAGGAGGCGGCACGGTAACGAACGCCCGGACGGCCGTGGACAGAAGCGCCCACTTCACCACCGCGGCCACGGCGATGCCGGCGGCCGGGTGGACCCGCTTCAGGTAAGAGAAGATCAACACCACAAGGGCGTTGCCAAGCCCAATGAACGGCACCATGGGCGCAAGCGGCGCTGCCAGAATTCCCCGCCACAGGGCCACGACCGGCGTCAACAACCCGATGGCCGCCCCGAAGACCGGGCCGACCGTCCAGGCGGCGAGGAACAGCACGGCGTTGACGACCGGCCCCGTGACTGCCTGAGGCAGCCCCAGTGCCTGGAAGGCCACGGCAAACGCCAGCAGGATAGCCGAGATGACCACGAGCCGGGTTGCACGCGACCCGTTGGTCCCGGGGATCCCTTGCACGCTCACTTCTTCACCAGCCCCCCTCATTGCGGGCCTCGGAGAGTTTCAAAGCCCGGATCCGGCGAGGTCTGCCAGAGGCACCCTTCGCTCGACGTAGTGCGTGTGCAGCAGCTTGTGGCTGCGCTCGCTGCCGGGATGGCCCAGGAAATCCCGGTAAAGCGCCGAGACCTCGGGGTTTTCGTGCGCCCGGCGCAGCCTGCTCCCCCGGTCAATGGCCGAAAGACCCTGAGCCCGGGCCGCGCGCCCCCGCCGCGTGGTCCCCTGCCGCAACTGGCCCCCGCCGCCTACACAGCCTCCGGGGCAGGCCATCACCTCGACGAGGCTCAACCGTTCAAAGTCAGGGCTTTCGAGAACGGTGCGCGCTCCTGCCAGGCCGTCCACCACGGCACACTCGATGCTGCGTTGGCCGAGCCTGACACGAAGCCGCCTGACCTGCCCCTCCTGGTGAAGGGCGCTCAACTCCAGGGATCCGTCCGGCAGGTCCTGCCCGGTCGCCATCCAGTACGCCGTCCGCAGCGCGGCCTCAGCCACGCCGCCCGTGGACCCGAAGATGGCCGCGGCTCCCGTGGACTCCCCCATCAGGAGGTCGAACGGCTCAGGCGCCAGGGCGGGCAGGTCGATCCCCGCCTGTCTCAGCATGCGCACGAACTCCCGGGTCGTCAGCACGGCGTCCACCGCACCGCCGAGTTCCTCGCGCCTCGCCTCGAACTTCTTGGCCGTGCACGGCATGATGGAGACCACGAACAGCTTCTCCGCGTCGATGCCCGCCCGTTCGGCGAAGTAGCTCTTGACGAGCGAGCCCACCATCTCGTGGGGCGACCGGCAACTGGAGAGGTTTGCCCGGCGCTCGGGGAAGTAGTGTTCGACGTACTTCACCCAGGCCGGGCAACAGGACGTCATCAAGGGCAGCGGGGCTTCCTTGCCGTTCGCCGCCAGGCGGCGCAGCAGTTCCGCGGACTCCTCCAGGACGGTCAGGTCCGCGCCGAAGCTGGTGTCGAACACGTACGCGAAGCCCAGCCGGCGCAGCGCGGCCACGATCTGGGCGGTAAGCGCCTCCCCCTGGGGCAGTCCGAACGCCTCGGCAACCGAAACCCGCACCGCCGGGGCGATCTGTACGGCGACCCGCATGCCGGGCCGGCTCAGCGCCTCCCAAACGGGCGCGAGCGCGTCCGCCTCCGTCAGGGCGCCGGTCGGGCAGTGGAGCACGCACTGGCCGCAGTACACGCACCCCGCATCGGCCAGGGGGCTAGCGAAGGCCGGCTCCACCACCGTATCGAAACCCCGGCCGCCGAAGTCGATGGCCCCGACTCCCTGGACCTCCTGGCAGATGCGCACGCAGCGGCCGCAGAGGATGCACTTCGCGGGGTCCCGGACGATGACGCTGCTGGATTCGTCGGGCGGCTCGTCCAGCGCGCGGCGGTGGGCGCCCCCGAATACCCCGACCCGCGCTCCCAGGTGTGCCGCCAGCGTCCGGAGTTCGCAATCGTCCGAGCGAACGCAGTTCAGGCACCCCTGCGGGTGGTCGGCCAGCAGAAGTTCCAGGATCTGGCGGCGTGCCAGCTGCACGCCGGCGGTGTGGGTGCGCACCACCATGCCCTCCTGCACGGGCTGGGTGCACGCCGTGACCAGTGTCCGGGCCCCTTCCACCTCCACCACGCACAGGCGGCACGCACCAAACGGCGTCAGCCCTTCCAGGTGGCACAGGGTGGGAATCTCGTAGCCTGCTTCCCGCAGCGCAGCAAGCAGTGTCTGGCCGGGCGCTGCGTCGACCGGGCGCCCGTTGACGGTGAGGCGCACCCTGCCTGGCGGTGCCCCCGCGCCC
>JBFMCJ010000100.1 GCA_040754675.1 Bacillota bacterium | reverse complement strand
TCGTTCACTCGAAGAAGGCCGGCTCCATGGCAGCGGTCGAAGCGAGCATCGATGAAGCGATCCGCACCTGCGCCATTGCGGTCGCTCTGAGGGCGCGCCTTTATCTTTTCGAGGCGGCTTCGCTGCTACGCCAAATGGTGCCCTCGTTCGTGCTGCGCCGCCATGTGGGGCGCTTGCTGGCGCAAGCCGCGAACCACCTGCAGCATGTCTGGGCCGTCCATGGCCTGGGTGTGACGTCTGACGTGAGTGCCCGCGCCTACCTGTGGGTCCTTAGCTTCCCGCCCCGTTCGGACATGCTGAACAGGCACAGCCAGACGAGTGGCATCAGCCCCCTCAGAGCTGCGCGGCTCGGGAGATATCCGGGTGCGTGGAACTAACACCGGCGCCAAAAAGGGCGTGAAGAGAATGCCTGGCCTACCACCCAACTGGCCCCGCAAGGGCGTCACGTTGCCGGATAAGCCGGTTCTTGGGGATGAAAGGCTGTCGCCGCGAGTTGGCCGTCTCCCGGTGGCCTTCCCGCCTGCGGGGACGGAGCCCGGTTCCCTTCCAGGCGAACCACAACCCGGGCCCGCCGGGCTGGTTAGCGGCCGCCGACCAGGGGACCTACCCTTCCGCCTCGCCTTCGGCGTTCGAGAGGCCGCCCGCATTGTGGGCGTGTCGCATTCCGCCATCAGCCGCGAGATTGCCGCTGGCCGGCTAAAGGCGAAGCGGTACGGCAGGCGGGTGCTGATTCGGCCGCGGGATCTCCGGGATTGGCTCAGCAGCTTGCCGGACGCGTGACCAGGTTATCCGCCCCTCGTTGACAGTCATTCGATAACATGTTAGCATGTTATCGGAGGTGAGACGGGTGCGGAAGGCCACCCTGATCCGGCTCCCAGAGGCCCTGTTCGAGGCCGTCCGTCGCCGGGCGTTCGAGGAGCGGCGCTCTATCAACGCCCTTCTGGTCGATGCCGTTGAGCGGTACATGAGGCTGTGGAAGTCCAATGAGGAGCGTGAAGTGGACGAAGCCATCGGCCCTGTTTACGAACAGAACAGGGCGCAGATGGCGAATCGGAAGCAGGCCAAGGAGGTGCGCTGACGTGGCCCGGGCAACGCTGGCCGAGATGCCGAGCGCGGTACTGGTCGCTGAGCTCGAACGCCGGGGGTACAAGGTAACGCCTCCGATGCCCGATAGCGTCAACCTGGAAACGTTCCGTGCGGCGCTGTTCGCCACCATCGACAGGCTGGACCGGGCCAATCGGCAGCTCGGGCTCGTCCCCATCCCGGTGGTTCGCCGGGCCCTCGCCGGCCGGGCAGGCGCCGAGCATTTTGACCGCCTGGTCCTCGAGCTGGCTGCACGCCGGGAGATCGTGCTGGTGTGGCACGACCGCCCGGCCGCCCTGAGCCCGGAGGAGCGGGCCGGGTGCATCGAGGACGGCGGGCGGGTCTGGTACTGGATCCGGTGGGGGATGTGACAGGAGAGGAGGCGCCGAGGGTGCCGACCATTGAGAAGGTAGAGACGGGCATCTACCGGCGGGGCAATAGCTACCTCGTGCCGGTCTATGCAGGCCGCGACCCCATCACGGGCAAGGAGCGCCGGAAGTGGGCCACGGCCCGGACGCTCGACGAGGCCCGCCGGTTGCGCCGGCAGATGCAGCAGGAGGTCGAAAAGTCGGGCCACGTGCCGGCCCAGCGCATGACCCTGGCCGAGTTCCTGCGGGAGAAGTTCATCCCGGAGCACGTCGAGCGCAAGCGCATCAAGACACAGCGGGGCTACAAGGACATCATCGAAGACCACCTGTTGCCGGGCCTGGGCGCCGTTCGGCTGGACCGGCTCACGCGAGAGCACCTGGCCGTGTACTTCCGGGAGAAGCGCAAGGCCGGGCTGTCCGAACAAACGCTGCTGCACCACTTCCGCCTGATCCACAAGGCCCTCAATTGCGCCGTCGAGTGGGGCTACGTCGGCCGCAACGTGGCGGATCAGCTTCCGCCGCCCCGGCCCAAGAAGTACCAGGCCACACGTCTGACGGCAGAGCAGGCCGAGAGGCTGCTGGCGTACCTGGCCGACACCCGGCCCGAGCAGGAGCGGCGCGAGAAGCCCGACGAGCCGAAGCCCCACCCGCTGGGGCCGTTGGTCGCAGTAGCCCTGGGAACCGGCTGCCGGAAGAGCGAACTTTTGGGCCTGACGTGGGATTCCGTGGACTTCGCCCGCGGGGCCCTGTATATCCGCAAGAGCCTGGAGGACCGCACCCCCGATGGGCCCGTACTGGGGCTGCCAAAGCGGGAGCGGGGCAAGCGCATCCCCATGGCCGACTTCGTGCGCCGGGCGCTGCTGGATCGGATGCTGGCGGTCAGCCAGGGGCGGGACTTCTACGCTCAGGACTACCGGGACTTCGGGCTGGTCTTCTGCAAGGACAACGGCACGCCCATCGACCCGACCTGGGTCAACCATGAGCTGACCCGGGCCCTGCGGGCCATCAACCGGGAGGCGACCGAGCGGGCGAAAGAGCAGGGGAGGGAGCCGACGCCAGAGGAGTTGATGCCGCACATTCGCTTCCACGACCTGCGCCACACCTGCGCGGCGCTGCTGATCAAGCAGGGCGTGCACCCCAAGGTGGTGCAGGAGATCCTGGGCCACAGCAGCATTCAGGTGACGATGGACATCTACGGCGACTTGCTGCCGGGGGTGGACGAGGGAGCCACCCGCAAGCTCGACGAGCTCTTCCCATCCCCTCGGGAAGCTCTCGGGTGAACCCCCCTCGTCGTCAGCCCCCACCGCGAAGCCCCCGGGACACCACCCGGGGGCTTTTCGGTTGCGGCGCCGTTTGCCAGGACGTTTGCAAAGTCGTTTGCAGGAGAGGGGGTCTGCAATCGGACGATCCCGAGAACCCTTGTCACCGCTGGCAGGGGCGGCAGGACTTGAACCCGCAACCGCCGGTTTTGGAGACCGGTGCTCTGCCAGTTGAGCTACGCCCCTGCGCCGGACAGGAGTATACCACGCCGGCTCACCCCAAGGCAACCGCGCCTGCCCACCACCGGGTAGCTGTCAACCGCCACAGGGCTTGGGATGGCCCGGCTTTGCCGCGTTAACTCCCAAACTGCTTCGCCTCGGTGGATCCGGCCATGGCCGTCGTCGCGCTCTGCCCGCCCGAGACCGCCATGGCCACCCGGTCGAAGTAGGCAGTGCCCACCTCCCGCTGGTGCCGCACGGCCGTGTATCCCAGCGGCTCCTGCGCGAACTCTTCGGTCTGCAGCCGCACGTAAGCGGTCATGCCCTCGTCCCGGTACGCCCGAGCCAGCTCGAAGGTGTACAGGTTGATCAGGTGCCACCCGGCCAGGGTTATGAACTGAAACCGATAGCCAAGCGCTGCCAGTTCCTTCTGGAAGGCGGCGATGCCCGCATCGTCCAGGTTGCGCCGCCAGTTGAAGGAAGGCGAGCAGTTGTACGCGAGGAGCTTCCCGGGAAACCGTGCATGGATCGCCTCGGCGAACCGCCGGGCCTCGTTGAGATCCGGCCGCGACGTCTCAAACCACAAGAGATCCGCATACGGGGCGTAGGCAAGCCCCCGGGCAATGGCGCTCTCCAGCCCGCCCCGCACGACAAAATACCCCTCGGGGGTACGATCAGCCGTGAGGAAGGGGGCATCCCGTGGGTCGACGTCGTTGGTCAGGAGAGTGGCGCTGAGCGCATCGGTGCGCGCAATGATCACGGTTGGAACGTCTAACACGTCCGCAGCGAGCCGCGCGGCCTGAAGCGTGCGGGTGAACTGTCCCGTGGGCACCAGCACCTTGCCGCCCATGTGGCCGCACTTCTTCTCCGCCGCCAGCTGATCTTCGAGGCCCGCCGCACCGGCCTCGATGAGGGCCTTCGTGAGTTCAAAGGCGTGGACGACACCCCCGAACCCGGCCTCACCGTCCGCCACCACCGGAGCCAGCCACCACGTGCCGGCCTGACGTTCGCTCCAGTGGATCTGGTCGGCCCGCAGCAGGGCGTTGTTGATTCGGCGCACAAGGCCCGGAACGCTGTTGGACGGATACAGGCTCTGGTCGGGGTACGTCTGGCCGGCCACGTTGGCGTCGGCCGCCACCTGCCAGCCGCTGACGTAGATGGCCTTGAGGCCGGCCTTCACCATCTGGACCGCCTGTGCGCCCGTCATGGCGCCGAAAGTTGCCACGTAGGGTTCGGTGTGGAGCAGCTCCCAAAGACGCTCGGCCCCCATACGGGCCAGCGTGTGATGAATTCGGACGGAACCCCGCAGGCTCACCACATCGTCTACGGAGTAGTCCCGCCGGATTCCGCGCCAGCGCGGGTCCTCCGCCCATTGCCGTTCGAGGTGGGCCACTTCAGCGGCAGCGCGGTCTCGAAGCTGGGCGCCGTCGTTACCGCAAACCGGAATGCCCATCGCTCTCCCTCCCTGCAACCTGCGCGACTGGACTCACGGTTGTAACGGTGCCAACAGTATAGAGGAGCACGGGGCGGATGATCAAGAGAATTTGCGCGAAGTGAAGAGATTTTCTCGCAGCGAAGATTCAACAGCGGCCGGGTTCGTTTGAACGACGAGCACGAGCCGGATTGCGTTTCGCTGGGGGAGAGGGGGCCCCGCGGCCCGCCGCGCCGGCGCCATAATGTAGGGAGGCGTTTCGCCTCCTCTGTCCAATCCAGGCTTCCGGTGCACCGCACCGCGGAGGGAGGGCCGCGACTCGATGCAGGACGAGGCGCTGGAGATCCTGAAGACCGCCCGAACAGTGGCCGTGGTGGGACTGTCGCCCGACCCGTCCCGTCCCAGCCACAACGTGGCCAGTTACCTGAAGCGCCAGGGCTACCGCATCATCCCGGTAAACCCCACGGTCTCCGAGGTGCTCGGCGAGAAGAGTTACCCTGATCTGCGTTCCGTGCCTGAACCCATCGACGTCGTGGACGTGTTCCGCCGGCCGGAGCACGTTCCCCAGTTGGTCGAGGACGCCATCGCCGTGGGTGCGAAGGCCGTCTGGCTGCAGGAAGGTGTCGTCCACGAACAGGCCGCCGAGCGGGCGCGCCAGGCGGGGCTGCGGGTGGTCGTGGACCGGTGCATGCTGAAGGAGCACCAGCGGCACCGGATGGCCGGGCAGTTATAGGGACGGCCTGTGCTGGGCCGGGGCCTGTTTTGGGCCGGGGCGCCAGTACGGCGCAAAGCGAAGTCAGGGAAGAAGGGCACTGTCATTTGGGCGAACCTGGCGCCACGCCGTACGACTACGCCAGCCGCCGGGGCATCCGGCCGGTGACGTGGAACGAGTTCGAGAGCCTGTGCCGCAGAGTGGCCCAGGCGCTGGCGGTGCGCGAGATCGACGGGGTGGTGGGGATCGCCCGCAGCGGGTTGATTGCCGCCACCCAGGTAGCCCTGAACCTCCGAATCGACCTCTTCCCCGTCAGCCTCTCACGGAGAAGGGGAGACCGCGTCGTCGAACGCCATCCGGTGTGGCTGCAGCCTCCGGGCCAGGCGCTGGCGGGTCGCCGCGTCGCCGTCGTGGACGAGATCGCAGACACCGGCGAGACGCTGGCGATGGCCGCACGGGCCGTGCGTGACGCCGGAGCCGCAATCGTGGTGACCGCCGCGCTGGCGGCGTACACCTGGGCATCGCCGGCCCCCGACGTCCTTGCGCTGACGACGGATGCGCTCATTGTCTGGCCGTGGGGCCGCTACGTGCTGGAGGCGGGCCGCTGGGTGCTGCACCCCGAATACGCCGAGGCCCTTCGCCTGCAGGGCTACCAGAACCCCGAGGGGGCCCTGCCAAACGCCGGCGGGCCGGCGGCACATGACCGCCGACCAGCCCCATGAGGCTTTTGCGGCCCACCAGCTCGTTCCGGCCCGGAAGGAATCTGCTCTACTGCGCTAAATGTCTATTTAGCGCAGTGCAATCCCAAACCGGGTATCGGTCCGCATGAAAAGCTGCAGCCCCGGCTGGTCCTCCCCGCAGGCCAGGGTGCAACAGCGCCGAACAGATGAGGCGATGAGCACGAGGCAGCCTCACCGGAAGAAGCCCGGCACCGGCCCTGTTCCGCAAGACGCCTACAGCGCGGGCCCCGCGGCGCTTGCCCCGGCGCGCGACGCTTCTGACCAGGATCCCTTGCTGGAACGCTACTACCGGCACCTGCTGGTCCAGCGGGGACTCAGCCGGCGTACGGCGCAGGCTTACATTGGAGACCTGCGCCTGCTGCAGCGCTATTGCCGGGAGCAGCAGCGAACCCTCCTCGACGCCGACGAGTACCTTCTGAGAGGCTTCCTGGAGTACGTGTACGACGAGCGCCAGAACCAGGCGCCGACCCGTGCCCGCAAGGTGAGCGCTATCCGGGGGTTCTACAGGTTTCTCGTGGAGGAGCGGCTCCTGGAGGCAAGCCCGGCGGAGCGCCTGCATACCCCCAAGCTGCCCAGGCGCCTGCCGGTCTTTCTGACCGCCGAAGAGGCGGCTGCTCTCCTGGACGCTGCTGCAGAGGTGGGCCCTGACCCGGTGCGGGACCGTGCCCTGGTCGCCACGTTCCTGTACACCGGGTGCCGTCTCGGCGAGCTTCTGGGGCTGCGAATCGACGACCTGGACTTTGCGGCCGGCGCCGTCCGCTTCTTCGGCAAGGGCGGCAAGGAACGCCTGGTGCCCTTGCGCGACGACCTCGTCCGGGTACTGCAGGCGTACCTTGTCCAGCGGCGGCAGCTGCGGCCCGGCGGCAAAGGGCCGCTGCCCGACCGCCTCTTCCTGAACCGGCGGGGTGCACCTCTTTCACCATCAGGGGTCCGGTACCTCCTGCGCCGGCTCTTGACGGCGGTCCCAAACGTGCGTCCCGGCGTCTCACCCCACAAACTGCGCCACACCGTCGCCACTCTTCTGCTCCAGGCCGATGCCGACTTGAGGACGATTCAGGAGTTGCTCGGGCACGCCTCGCTGGCGACGACCCAGCGGTACACCCATGTGCTCAACCGGCGGTTGAAGGAGCAACTCAACCGCCTTCCCTACTAGCTTGCCCCCACCCCTTCCACTCAGGGGTGCGGGAGATAGAGCGCCTGACCCGGCCGCAAGCGGGCCGCGTCAGCACCGGGATTTTCGCGGAGGATGGCGTCCACGTACCGCCTCGGATCGGCTCCTGCGGGACCGTGCTTCACCGCGAGCGACCAGAGCGTATCCCCGGGCTGCACCACGACCCACCGCTCCCCTCGCGCCAGCCGAGGGCCGGCGGCGGACCCCGGAGCCATGGCCGCCACCGGGACGGATTGGCGGGTCAATTGCAGCCAGTAGCCCCCGGCCAGTAGGGCCGAGCCCAACAGAATGGTGCCGCTGGCGGCCAGGGCGAGGTGCCTGTGGCGCTTTTCACCGCTGACCCCTTGCGGGTGTTTGCGGCCGGACAGCAGCTTTTGCCTACCCGGGTTAAGGCTCCCGTCCATGGGCCATCCTCCACGAATGACCGTTCTCCGAAGCTCCGTTCGTATCATAGCGAACGGATGTGCGCATGTCAAGCGGTCCCCCGGAATGACACGTGAGCCCTTCCGAACTTATGTTTGCAAACGGCGAACAGGTGTGTTATGATGGCTATGACCTCCAGGGACGCCGGCGTCCGGGTGCTGCGCCGGCAGGAAGGACGGTGCTGCCGCCCATGGTTCCCAAGGAGCTGACGCCGCGCCAGCGGCAGATCCTCGACTACATCAAGAGGACGGTACGCACCCGGGGTTACCCACCCTCGGTGCGCGAGATCGGCGAGGCCGTGGGATTAAGCTCGAGTTCCACGGTGCACGGGCATCTCGCACGGTTGGAGGAGAAGGGGTACCTCCGCCGGGATCCCACCAAGCCCCGTGCCATCGAGCTGCTGGAAGACCGCCAGATCATCCGCAAGGAGATGATCAACGTACCCGTCCTGGGCCGCGTCCCGGCCGGCCAGCCGCTGCTCGCGCTCCAGAACATCGAGGACTTCTTCCCGCTCCCGGTGGATTTCACGGAATACGAGGACGTCTTCATGCTGCGGGTGCGCGGCGACAGCATGAAGAACGCGGGGATCCTGGACGGCGACTACGTCGTGGTGCGGTCGCAGCCGTCAGCGCGCAACGGCGAGATCGTCGTGGCGCTCGTGGATGACGAGGCGACGGTGAAGCGCTTCTACCGGGAACACGACCATATACGGTTGCAGCCGGAAAACCCCCGGTACAAGCCCATCCTGACGCAGAACGTCCAGATCCTGGGCAAGGTTATCGGCGTCCTGCGCAAAGTAAGCTAGCACCGGCGCAAGCCGTCGCACGGCGCTGCGCCATGCCAGGCGGCATCCGGCGCCTTGTGCAGCTCCGGAGCCGGGTCTACCTCAGTTGACGGCAACCGATGGATTTGCGGTCTCTTGAGGAACAGGCTCTTGTTGCGGAAGGGCCGCGATCTGTTCGTCGGTCATCCCGAGCATCTGGAAGAAGAGCGTGAGTGCCTGCTCCTGACCGTGCTGCTCCGGGTCGTCCCTGGTGGGGCGAGCAAGCTCCGCAAACTGCCTGCGGGCCAGCTCGTAGGCGCTCTCGAGTCCTGCTTGTTCGATGGCTTGCATCAGGGCGTCGTAGACTTTTCGGCGGGCTTCGGCGTGGAGGTTCCAGAACCGGGGGTTGGGCGTCTTGCTGGCGGCCAGGATGTCCTGCTTGGCCAGCCGCTTGAACCGCTTCAACCCCCGAAGCACGTCCTCGGGAGATACCTGAAACACGGGGGCTCCTCCTCCTTCCGGCCCCGCGCCGGGGGGCCTCTCCCATTCCCCGCTGGCTATATTCTTAGCCTCCGGGGGCATCCCCTTCGACGCGGTCTGGCAACGATTGTACCCCCTGGCTCTGGGTTCCGGACCGCTGCTTGAGGTAGCGCTCCAGTTCCCGGGCAGCACCCCTGCCCCGGACGTAGTGGGCCAGGAAGCGCAGGTAATCGTGCTTGCGGTAGTAAGCCACGGCCAGGATGAGGTGGCTGTACTGGTTGCTTGGGTCGAGCCTCAGCGCCTCCTGCGCCGCCGCCCGAGCGGCGTCGACCTGCTCCTGCGCCAGGTAGGCGATGGCAAGCAGGTTTCGGGGCCAGGGGTTGGAGGTATCGAGCTGCCCCAGGTCGGCCAAAGTGGCAATGGCCGAGTCCATCCGATCCAGGGCGTAATACCCGAAGGCCAGGCAGTTGAGCGCCACCAGGTCGCCGGGCGACGCCTTCACCGCTGCCTCGTATTGGGGCACCAAAACCCGCGCGAGGTCCCGATACGCAAGCCGGGAGAGGGCATCCACCTCGTCGAGCGCGTCCACGATCCGGCCGAGGTTTATGTACGCAGCCGCCCGCAAGAGGCCGCCCTCGGGATCCTCGCGACCGGAAGCCGCCTGCAGGACGCTGCGCCACTCGACAGGAGCCGGCATGAGAGCGGCTGACCCCAGGGCCCCTTGACCTGCGACGGCGAGCCACCCTGCTGCCGCGGCCGAGAAAGCCACGAGCGCCCTTGCCAGGGCCCGCGCCTGTCCAGGTCTCCCCGCCCGTCGCAAATCCCTCTCCCCTTGCACCGGGGCACCCGGCCCCGGCCTTGGCCTCAGGCGGTCCGGCCGTCCTGTGATGCGCCGCTCCGGCGGAAATCCTTCGAGGCCGCCCGACCGGCGACCTCGAACCGACCGCCCGGGGCGGCTCCCAGCTCCTCTATCAAAGAGTAATCGGTGAGGTCGAAGTGGACGGGGGTCACGGAGATGAAGTTGTGGTGAACCGCGCCGGCGTCGGTGGATGGGTCGTCCTGGTCCGCCTCGTCGGCATCCCCCATCAACCGGAAGTGATGGTCCCCGTCTCCCTGGGCATGCCGCTCGAACCAGTCCCGGTAGCGCCGTTTCAGCCCCAGCCGCGTCCAGCGTATGGCCTCCGCCCCGCCGAACGCGCCCTCGGGCACATTGACGTTGAGCACGGCCGCCAACCGCGTATCCCGCGTCATCATCCACGAGGCCAGGACGGGAACGACCTTCTGGGCCGCCTCGAAACGGGGCGCTTGTTTGTCGGTGATGCACGAGACGGCGATGCTGGGAAGGCCCATGAGCGCCCCTTCCAGCGCGGCCGCCACCGTGCCTGAGTAAAACACGTCGATCCCCAGGTTGGCCCCCGCATTGATCCCCGCGACCACCAGGTCCGGAGGGCCGGGGCAGAGTTCGAGCAAAGCCAGCTTGACGCAGTCGGCGGGAGTGCCGGCCACCGCGTAGCTTTCCCAGCGCCCGGCCAGACGGATGCGCTGCACCCGCAGGTGTTCTCGGACCGTAATGGCGTGGCCGGTCCCGCTCCGGTCCTGGTCGGGGGCC
>JBFMCJ010000099.1 GCA_040754675.1 Bacillota bacterium | reverse complement strand
CGTGATGTGCTTCGGGACAGCGAGAAGAAGCGCCAAATACTTATGTGTTGTTACCGCGAATGGGTCTCCAAAGCCGAGTTGATGAGAAGAACCGGCCTGTCGCCCACGGCACTGGCTAACCACACATCCGCCCTGGCGGACGCCGATTTGCTGCTAAGGAGAAGGGTTGGGCAACACGTCTCTTTCAGGACGGCTCCGCTGCTGGACCACATCGATCTCGACAAGGAGGTATAGCCTGCTCATCGGGACCATGGACGCGGCAACTCCAGAATTGGCAGGTGCTAGTCCGTTCGGGCTAATCGCCATCGTTGCACTTCTCGCGGCGGTCGGCACGTGCTGGGGACTGCGATCAGCAAATTGCTGGTTACCGGTCCTTACGGGTGCTTCAACGCTGGGTTTCTATTGGTTGTGCTCACACGCGTGGGCCAAGGCTTGGCCCGTCCTAGCTGTAGCCCACGTGGCTGCGGCTCTGCATTCCCTGATTGAAACCCATCGGAACCAACTGCATCAACGGCGCGGGCTTCGACACGGCAGACTTCGCATTTTGTCCGTGTGGCTGAGTACTTCGTCTTTCGCTGCATTGTACCTGGACCAGCACCAGGGATTGCGGCTCGAAGTCTTCGTGATGGTGCTTGTCTATGTGTTGACGTGCGAAATTCCGGGTTATTACTACGTTCTAAACCACGTTAAGCAGTTGGGAGCAAACCTCTGGCAACTGGAAGGGTTGATTGCAGACGTCTTCCGAACGGGAACTGACACGGTGGCCCAAAGACTAGCCGAATTCATAGGGTCAGAGTTGTTCGATGATTGCCCGGTTCCATTGAAGCTGGCGTTGAGGAAGATTCACGCCGCCCTGCAATCAGGCCAGCTGCCAGACGATCCAAAAAGGGATCTCTACGTTAGCTGGATGACCTGGGGTAGATCCTCAGTGGAAAGCCAACCCAGGTATCTGCTGCCCTTCTTGTACGAGGTTCGAATGCTCACCGGCGTAGGTATTTTGGCAGCCCTGTTGTTCGGGTAACAACGGGCGGACAATGCCGTAACCAATGGGGGCTAGTTGCAGGTGCCAGTATACCTGTCAACCACATAAGCGCGGCCTGAGTGCGCAGAGCGGGTGGGTAGAACCGGCAGAACTACCGTGGCAGCTATCCAAGTGCGGACCAGGAACAGCATCCCATGGTGTCGTAACAAGTGAGTGAAGGATCGCCTTGGTGTAAATGGGAACACGAGTCGCAAGCCCGTGGTTGAGGCATGGCTTGGCCATTACGCTCTCATCGTTTGCCGCCGCCTGGGGTTGCCTGTGGAGGTGCCAGGCTCAACTGATCAGACAACGTTGCGTGACTCTCGCCGATCAAGAGGGGGCGCGCCAGAAGCAGGAAGCATCAATTGTGAATGGGGGCGTGGAAATGAGAACCGTGTTTGAGACATGCGTACCGCGGCCGGAGGTGCTGTCGGGGGAACTGCACGAGGCCAGCTTCGCGGCCCGGCTGGGGGACGTCGCCCGGGGGACTGCCGACCCGGTGTATGCTGACGCAGCGACCTTCTTCGGCCGGACGCACCCGACCGAAGGCCTGCGCACGCTGCTCGCAGAGGCGCTCGGCCGCATGTGGGGCACGAACCCCATGGCGGCGCCGGTCCTGCGCCTGGAAACGGGGTTCGGCGGCGGCAAAACCCATAATCTCATCGCGCTCTACCACGCTGCTTCCGGCCGGCTTCCCGCGGACGTCCTCGCGCCCTACGTCGAGGACGAGGGGCTTGTCCCCCGCCTCAAGGCGCACTCTGCGTCCCGCGAGGTGGCGCGCGTCGCGGTGGTGGTAGGGGATGACCTGAACCCGGTTGACGGCATCCGCCACCCCGATGGCACGGTGACGTACACCCCCTGGGGCGAAATCGCTTACCAGCTCGGCGGGCGCGCCGCTTACGAAAGAGTGCGGCGCAGCGACGAGTCACGGGTACCCGGCGGCATCCCCTGGCGGGAGATCATGGGCGACGGGCCGGTGGTCATCCTGCTCGACGAGTTGGCCCCGTACCTGCGCACCCTGCGCACCTGGCGGGGCAAGGAGGCGCTGGCGGGGCACCTGGCTCCGTTTCTCAAGGGTCTGTTAGAGGCTGTGGCGGCCTCGCCGCGGGCGGTGTGCGTGCTTACCCTGGCGGAAGCCTCCGACGCCTTCGGCGAGGAAACCGAGGAACTGGGGCAGGTGCTTACCCAGCTCATCGCGGAGCTGAAGGCCATCTCGGGTCGGATCGAACGCATCCTCACGCCCACCTCGGGCGAGGAGGAAATCGCCAGCATCCTGGCCCGCCAGCTCTTCGAGCGGGTGGACACCAGTTGCGTCCCCGAAATCGCCGCTGCCTACCGCGCCTACCTCGAAGAGGCGCAACGCCAGGGTGCGGAGCTCCCGGCAACCGCCCTGACCCCCGACTACCTGCGGTTCCTCGAGCGGAGCTACCCCTTCCACCCGGAACTGCTGGTGACGCTGAACCGCAAGGTGTCCACCATACCCAACTTCCAGCGCACCCGCGGTGCGCTGCGGCTACTGGCTCGGGCCATCCGCCGGCTGTGGGAGGTCCGGCCGTCCGACGCCTGGCTCATCCACCCGCACCACCTGGACCTGTCCTGGGACCCCATCGTGGAGGACCTCACCAGCCGCCTGGACCGGCCTCGCTATAAGGAGGTCGTGCACGCCGACATCGCCAGTCCCGTCGCCGAGCACCCCGGGTTCGCCAGCGAGATCGACCGTGCCTGGCAGGCTTCGGGGCGGCGGCCGTTTGCGAAACGGGCTGCGACCGCCATCTTCCTGCACAGCCTGACGCGGGGCGCAGCGGTAGGGGCGCGCACGGAGGAGGTTGCCCTTGCCTGCCTGGCGCCGGGTGACGACCCCGCACTGCTCTCTCAGGCACTCAAGGAACTCGAGCGGCGCTGCTGGTACCTGGAGTACGAGGGCGAGCGCTGGCGGTTCTTTCCCGAGCCTTCCCTGAACAAGATGGTCGTGGACGAGATGCAGTACGTGGGGGTGACCAAGGGCAAGCAGGTGCTGGACGAGCGGCTGCGGGCCATCTGGCAATCGGGTGTCTTCGAGGTCTGCCGTTTCCCCACCGAACCTGTCGAGATCCCGGACGACGCGGGCAAGCCCAAGCTGGCCATCGTGCACTACGACGCGGCCGTGGCCAGGGAAGAAGACGAGCACCCGCCCGACCTGGTGCGGCGGCTCTTCGAAGAGAAGGGGACCGTGGGCGAGCCGCGCAGGTTCCAGAACAACGTCATCTTCCTGGTATGCGACGAGGCGCAGCGGGCGGACATGGTCACAAGGGCCCGCGAAGCTGAAGCCGTCCGCCGCCTGGCCGAGAATCCCGAGAGACAGAGGCTGCTCACCCTGGAGCAGCGGCAGCGCCTGCGGCAGCGCAAAGACGAAAGCGAACTCCAGCTCCGGGTGGCCATCCACCGTGCATACCGGTTTCTCTACTATCCCTCGGCGGACGCACCTCGGTCGGCCGCCGGGCTGGCGCGTGAGGCTCTGCCAGCCCAGGACCAAGGAGACGTCAAGCAGGACCAGGGCAAAGTGATCCTGGACGTACTGAGGCGGCTGGAAAAAGTCTACACGGGCGATGACCGCCCCATCGCCCCGGAGCTAGTCAAGCGATGGGCCTGGACACACGGCGCCCGTGAGATGCCCGTGGCTGAAGTGGTGCGAGCCTTCGCCATCCGCAGGGGCTTGAGGATGCTGCTCGACACCAAACCCCTGCGGGAGGGCATCTTGCAGGGTGTACGGCGGGGCCTGTGGGTGTACTTCGATCCTGCCGAGGGCAGGGGTTACGGGGCGGGGTCCCCGGTACCGCTCGTGCGCCTGGACGGTGACGCCGTGCTGCTGGAACCCGGACTGGCCCGGGAGCGGGGGATACCCATCGCCGGGGCGGCACCTCCTGAGGAGTGCTGCCCCGTGTGCGGGAAGCCAGCCAGCCGCTGCCGCTGCCAGGCCCCGCCGCCCCCGCCGCCGGACGACAAGCTCGAGGCGTCGGGGACGGCTGAGCAGGCCCTGCAGGGGATCCTCGACCGCATGCACGACCGCAACGTGGCCGCGCTTGCCGTGCTTCAGCTTGCCGTCGACGGAGACGGCCCCGACGGCGTGCGGGAGCTACGCAGCCTGGGACTGGCAGTCCCCCAGCTCGGCCCCGGCCAGTTCCGCTTTGAGGTGTCGGCCACGGGCGAGTTCGAGGGCGGGAGCATGCGTCTCGAGTTCCGCGGGCCCTGGGAACGGTACAAGGATCTGAAGGACGCCGTTATCTCCGTGCTTGAACGGGCGTCAGGCGCTCACGTCCGCGCCCGCCTGGACTGGCGCGCGCGTGATCCTCTGACTCCGGACCGCCTGAACCAGGTTCGCGACATCCTCGCACACCTCATCCCCGGCCGCGTGCGCATTACGGCGGAACCCGCCACCGGGGAGGTGCACGGATCGTGAATCCCCGGCAGTTTCTCCTCTACGTGCTCCCGCGCCCGGACGGGTCATACGGGGTCGAGCTCCGCCAGCGCCTCAACGGCGCCGCGCGGTCCGAGGAGCAGTCCCTGGTCCGGGCGTGGGACTCCCCCTTCCAGGCCAGCCTGCCCCAGGTGGTGGAGGCCCTGCGCAGGAGCGGCTACCGGCCCTCGGACCTGAGCCGGACCCGCCGTGAGCCCTTTGAACTCAGGGAGGACCAGGGAGTGCGAGTCGCCCTGACCCTCCTTGCCATCAAGCCCCTGCGGAAGACGACCCGCATGGAGCGGATTGCCGAAGCCATCCGCAGCATGCCGGACGAGGAGGCCTACTATTGGTTCAGCAAGGCCGTCTCGGCAGGCAGCGCCCGCCGCGCCCTGAGGGTGCTGTTCGGAGGGGAGTGAAGACGTCGCATGCAGAGTCCGCTGATTACCGGTTGGCTTCCGGTCGGCCCACTCGGCGCGGAAGCCCGCCGCGAAAGAGCAGCCAGCAGTGCCCTTCCTCCGCTGTACTTCCTGCACGTCTGGTGGGCGCGGCGGCCGCTCGTGGTGTCTCGGGCCGCTGTCCTGGGAAGCGTGCTCCCGGCCTGGAGCCCCGACTGGCCGGAGAACCTCCTGCGGCTTTTCCCCGACGAGGAAGCCTACCACGAGTGGTTCCTCCGAGACCTCTTGGGCATCCGCGGTGATCCGGTGGCGGCACGGAAGGCCCTCGAAATCGCCCGGGAAACGGGCGAACGGCTGGCCGGTGGGGGTTACGGTTACGGCCGCGCGTTCACGCATACGCCGTCCGGAGAACAGATTACGGCTATCCGCCGGCTCTTGGATGTCACGTGGGGAACACACAACCTGCTGATCTCTGACCCCATGGCAGGGGGCGGATCCATACCGTTCGAGGCACTGCGCTGCGGCTTCGCCACGTTCGCCAACGAACTGAATCCCGTCGCCCACGTGATCCTCCACGCCACGCTCGACTACCCCGCGCGTTTTGGAGAAGACCTGGTGGACGACCTCCACCACTACGGTAACCTATGGGCCGAGCGCGTGGCGGAGCGCCTTGGGGAGTTCTTCCCGGTGGCACCGTACGAGCGGGTTTTTGCGTACCTCTGGGCCCGCACCGTAGCGTGCCCTTACACCGGCAAGCCGGTTCCGCTTTCCCCCAACTGGTGGCTGCGGAGCAGGGATGAGCCTGTGGTCGCCGTGAGGCTGTTGGCTGACCCCGGCGCGCCCAAGTGCCGGTTCGAGATCGTGCGGGGAAACAAGGCGCGTGCCGCACGTCCCGAGCGGGGTACGGTGGCGCGCGGGACCGCCGTCTCACCCTGGACGGGAGAAACCATCCCTGACGACTACATCAAGGCCGAGGCCCAGGCGGGGCGCATGGGCGCGCAGCTTTATGCCGTGGCCGTGCAGACCCCGCAGGGCAAGGACTTCCGGCCCCCCACGCAAGAAGACCTCGAAGCTGCGAGCCGGGCTGCGGAAGAGCTTGCCCGCCGGCTGCCAGCATGGGAAGCGCGAGGGCTAGTGCCGCGCGAAGCGTTCCCAGAGATGGCCACTGACACACGGCCCCTCCAGTACGGGATGCGGACCTGGGCCGACTTCTTCTCGCCGCGTCAACTGCTGGCTCTGTGCACGTACCTGGAGGTGTACTGCGAGTTGGCTGCCGAGGTGCGGGCAAGTCTCCCCGAAGACCGTGGCCGCGCGGTTCTCACCTATCTCGGTTTCGTACTTGACAAGTGTGCTGACTATAACTGTACTCTGGCCAGTTGGGACGCCACACGGTACAAGGTGCGCAACACCTTCGACCGCCACGATTTCTCCTTCAAATGGAGCTTCGGGGAATTCGATGCAGCACGCATGTTGCTGCCCTGGACTCTTGATCAAGTGGTTGACGCCTACAGGGGGATTGCGCGGCTGGCTGGCCAACCGGCGCGCAGCCTGTTCGCGGTCTCCGGTCCCCGGCTCCCGGTTACGGTCAGGTACGGGAACGCGGCTAACCTGGCGGAAGTGCCCTCCGGGAGCGTGCATGCCATCGTGGTGGACCCGCCGTACTACGATAACGTCATGTACGGCGAGCTCTCGGACTTCTTCTACGTGTGGCTCAAGCGCACGGTAGGCGACCTGTACCCGGAGGCGTTCGGCACCCTCCTCACCGACAAGGACTCGGAGGCGGTCGCCAACCCGGCCCGCTTCCGCGGGATGAGGGGCCGAGCCCCGAAGGAACTCGCCGACCAGGATTACGAGCGCAAAATGCTGGCCTGCTTCCGCGAGATGCACCGGGTGCTCCGGGGAGACGGAGTGCTCACCGTGATGTTCACCCACAAGCGCACCGACGCCTGGAATGCCCTGGGGCGCTCTCTCATCGAGGCGGGCTTCGCGGTAGAGTCCTCCTGGCCCGTGCGCACGGAAAGCGAGCATTCCCTGCACCAGGCCAAGAAGAATGCGGCACAGTCCACCATCCTCCTCACCTGCCGCAAGCGCCAGAGATCGGGCGAGCCCGCATGGTGGGACGAGATCAAGGCCGAGGTGCGCCACACGGCGCGTGAGCGGGCCGAGGAGTACCAAAAGGCAGGGATCACCGGGGTGGACCTGTACCTGGCCACCTACGGCCCCGTGCTCGGGGTGCTGTCGCGGAACTGGCCGGTGCTCTCCGGGGAGGCCGATGCCCGGACGGGCGAACCGCTCCGCCTGGAGCCTGAGACTGCGCTCAATGTCGCTCGGGAAGAAGTGGCAGCCCTGCGCAAGCAGCGGCTCCTGGGCAGGGCGGTGCGGTTCGACCCCGTCACCGACTTCTGGCTCCTGGCCTGGGACGCCTTCAAGGCGGCGACCTTCCCCGCCGACGAGGCACGCAAGCTCTCGCTCGCGCTGGGGTGCGACCTGGAGGCGGATCTCGTTCGCGCCCACCGCGTGCTCGCGAAGCAGGGCGATGCGGTCACCATGCAGGAGCCGCTGGGGCGCCGTACCCGGGGCCGGCTCGACCCTGACGGCACCTTTTCCGTGCTGCTCGACGTGCTCCACACTGCGCTCCTCCTCGCGGCCGAAGAGGGCACTGCAGCGGCGGCGCGTTTCCTGGAGAACCGCGGCTACGCCCGCGACCCCGTCTTCCGCGCCCTGCTGCAGGGGGCCATACGCGCGGTGCCGGCAGTCCACAACCGGGAGGGCCGCTACCTCCGCCCGGAGGCCGAAGCCCTGGAGCGGCTGCGTCAGGCGGCGTTTCCCGACCTGCCGCCTGCGCCATTGGAAGAACCTCGCTTCAGGATGGGGGATATGTTTGAACAAGACAGCGGACTAGACGAGAGTCCGGAACCATGAGGTGTACGCTGTGGCAGGCTGCCTCACCGAGGTCAACTGGAAGATCTCCTACGGCCCCGCGGACGACCGCCTGCGCGACTTCTACCTCCCTGCCCTGTCTCGGTCGGTCTCCTACGACCGCACCGCCGGGTTCTTCTCCTCCTGGTCCCTGGCCATTGCGGCCGCGGGCGTGGCCCACCTGGTACGGGCGGGCGGCCGCATGCGCCTCTTGGTGGGCGCCCAGCTCTCGGATGAGGACGTGCGGGCCATCGAACGCGGCGAGGAGGACTTCCAGGCGGCCCTGGAGGTCCGGCTCCTGCAGGCCCTGGAAGACCTGGCGGCGGACCCCGCAGACCCCGCGCGGCGGCGCCTGGAGGTGCTAGCCTGGATGGTGGCGGCAGGCAGGCTCGCCATCCGCGTGGTCCTGCCCCTCGGGCCCGACGGACGCCCCCTGCCCGCTTCCCTGGCCGCCGACTATTTCCACGCCAAAGAAGGCGTGTTCACCGACGCCTGCGGCCACCAGGTGGCGTTTTCCGGCAGCGTCAACGAGACGCCTCAGGGCTGGGTCACTAACTACGAGCAGTTCTCCGTGTACTTCTCCTGGGATGCCACCCGGCCCTACCTGGCTCAGGTGGCCGAGCGCATCCGCCGCCTCTGGGAAGGGCAAGAGGAAGGGTGGCGCGCCCTACCCATCCCCGAGGCGGTGAGGCAGCACCTGGTGCGCCTGGCTCCGCCCGAACCACCCCTGCGCGACGCCCTGGAACCGGGGTCCGCAGCGGCCCCGCGCCTCCCCGCCGATCAGCGGGAACGCATCCTGTTTGCCTTCCTGCGCGACGCACCCTACCTGGAGGGGGGAGAACACCTTGGCGTGCGCACCGCCGGAGTGCGCCCGTGGCCCCACCAGACCCGGGTGGTGGCGGAGGTCGTGCGGCGGTTTCCCGAGCGCTTCCTTCTGGCCGACGAAGTGGGGCTGGGCAAGACCATCGAAGCGGGCCTCGTCTTGAGATCTCTGCTCCTTTCGGGCGCGGTGCGCCGATGCCTCATCCTGGTGCCCAGAAGCGTGCAGCGGCAGTGGCAGGAGGAACTCTACGAGAAGTTCGCCCTCAACGTGCCCGCCTACGACGGCCACGCGTTCACGGATTACTTCGGTCCTGTGGCGGCGCCGGATACCAATCCTTGGGATGCCTTCCCGGTACTGCTTGCCTCCAGCCAGCTGGCCAAGCGCGCACAGCGTTCGGCGGAGCTCCTCCAAGCCGCCCCCTGGGACCTGGTCATCGTGGACGAGGCGCACCACGCCCGGCGGCGCGACATCCTCGCACGCAGCCGCTACCGTCCCAACCGCCTGCTGACCCTGCTGGAAGGGGAAGGCGGTCGCCCCGGGCTGTGCTCCCGTACAAGGGGGCTGCTGCTCCTGACCGCCACCCCCATGCAGCTCCACCCGGTGGAACTGTACGACCTGCTCCGCCAGCTCGGCCTGCCCCCGGTGTGGGCCGCCTCCGAGGAGCGCTTCCTCCGCTTCCTGGAGGAGTTGCGGGCGGTGCGGGCCGGGGACGGGGACTGGAGGTTCCTGCTACGGCTAGCGCGCGCCGCGGGCAGTGAGGGGGTCGACGACCTCGTGCCGGCCCTGAGGGGAAAGCTGGGGCTGGTGGCGTGGCAACGTGTGCGCGAGGTATTCACCGGACAGCGGCCGGTGCACGCGATCGGATCACTGTCGTCTGCAGAACGGGCTGCGCTGCTGGAGTTGTGCCGCCGGGCGTCTCCTCTGGGTCAGAAGATGTTCCGCGCCACCCGCGAGACGCTCCGCCGCTACCGGGAGCTGGGGCTTCTCCAAGAACGCGTTCCCGAGCGCCGTCCCGAGCCCGTGTGGATCCACATGAGCCCTGAGGAGTGGGATCTCTACGGCCGTGTCGAGGACTACGTGTCCCGTTTCTACCAGCGCTTTGAAGGCGAGCGCAAGGGCCTGGGGTTCATCATGACCGTCTACCGCAGGCGCCTGACGTCTTCCTTCGCCGCCCTGCGCCGCAGCCTGGAGCGGCGCCGGGACTACCTCCTCAACCGTACCGGCCCGGCTTTCGGCCTCACCGACGAAGACACCGAGGACGCGGACCTGGACGAAGACGCCCTGGAAGAACTGCACGACGCGACCGCCGGAGGGGAGCTTCCCCCCTCTCTCCGCCGTCTTATAGCCGAGGAGATCCGCGAGGTTGACGCGATCCTGGACAGGGTGGCGAGGCTGGGCGAGGACACCAAGTTCACGCGCCTGGTGGACGAACTGGGGCAGGTCCTCGCGCGGCGGGACACGGTGGCAGTGTTCACCCACTACACCGACACCATGGACGACCTGCGGAACCGCCTGGTGGGCGTGTACGGCCGCTCCCTCGCCTGCTACTCGGGGCGCGGGGGTGAACGGTGGGACGGGCGGGAGTGGGTGCGGGTCACCAAGGAAGAGGTCAAGAACGCTTTCCGGGCGGGGCAAATCCGGGTGTTGCTCTGCACCGAGGCGGCCAGCGAGGGCCTTA
>JBFMCJ010000098.1 GCA_040754675.1 Bacillota bacterium | reverse complement strand
ACGGGCGATGCGGTCGCGCTCTTCGAGGATGGCGCGCATGCGCCCCACCTCTTCCAGGCGCTGGGCCGCCTCAATGTCGAAGATCTCCATCACCCGGATCATGAAGGCCGCCATGCCGAGCCCGGCCAGCGCCCGCACCACTTGAATCGGAAGCCCGGTCGCCTGCAAGAAACGCTCGGCGTTGACGTAGGTGGAGGGGAAGAACCCCGCGTCCGGCACGAACAGCCCCGCCGTGAGCCCGTACGCGCCGAACGAGAAGATGGCCCACTCGACCGGGCGCACCAGGTGGCCCATTCCCGCCTGCCGCAGCTCGTCAACCTGCGTGGCCAGGGCCGCCGCCGCCAGCACGGAACCGGGCAGTGCCAGGATGTAGCGCGACCAGGCGTCGCTCACCAAAAGCCACCGCTCGTAGGTGGGCGGAAGCGCCACCACCGGGTAGAAGAAGAAGCTGGCGCCCCATATCACGGTGAGGAAAACCGGCAGCGGCCGCAGCCACGAAAAGCGCGGGTGCGTGTCAGCGAGGAGCTGCACGCCGAACGCCATCAGGAAGGAGAACGTCAAGGCGTTGAGCAGCGCGTGGAGCGCCTGCAGCGTGACGATGATGGCGTCGGGGGTGTAGGAGCGCTGGATGGGGATGAACACCTCGCCCCAGCTTGCCAGCGCCTGCAGAATGCCGAAGGTGCCCAGGAGCGGCAGGTGGGCGGCAACCCGGAGCTGGCTCGGGCGGCGGGACTCCAGGGCGATGGCCAGGCCCATGGCGAAGAAGGCCAGGCCGTACGCAAACTGCACGACCACCATGTTGGCGCGGAAAAACTCGATGGCGGCCTGCTTCAGCGGCACCATCTCAGCCCCATCGACCCGTTCCGCCCGGCGTCTTCATCGTCGCGCGCCATCGCACCCGGCTGTACGTCCCCGACAGTTGACACCTTATAAACCTCTCTGCCCTGCCCATTGTACCACAACGTCGGGACGCGCCGGAAAGCGTGGGGAGCGGGATCGGAGCGCCGGGCCGGAGGCGGCCCTGTCAGGCCCTGCGCCGCTGGCCGGGCGAGCGTGGCCGCCGCGGGCCGGGGTTGACGGCAGCCGCCGCCTCGCGCCGCCCCTCCGTGCCGGTGGCTGCGGCCGGTGCCGCGGGGAGTTCGACCGGGGGAAGCTCGGGGCGCGGCCAGCGGCGGCGGCTGGAGCCATACCAGGGAGGTTCCTCGCCGGGCCGGTAGCGCACCTCCCGCGTGAGGTAGGCGTCCATCGCGGTCAGGAAGTTGCGGTAAACTTGCTGCAGCTCGTGAATGATGCCGTACGGGCCGAGCCGCCACCATTCGCGCGGGGTGAAGTAGGCCGAGACTTCGGCCTGCGCGCCACTCCGCCCGAACCACTGGATCAAGTGGAGGTTGTCGGACTGCAAAAGCCACATGGCCAGGTCGATGACGGCGGGGTCCTGGGTGAGGAGCGCCTTGTGGTAGACGTGGTGCATGAGTTGAAAGATGGCCTGCTGCGCAGGATTTCCCAGGAAAAACTCCACGCCCCCCTCGCCGGCCCACGTGGTAGGGAAGGCGGGCACGGGCAGGTGGTGGCTTTTTGGCATCAGGAGCTCGATGGCCTCGCTTGCCGTAAGCGCACGCACACCCCGGCGGGCAAGCTCTGCGGGCAGCGCCTCCATGAACTCGAAGATGCCGGTCTCCTTCCAGTGGTGCTCGCCGAAGGTTTCGTAATCCCAGCCGACGGTCACGAGGTCTCCGGAGGCCTGCGAAACCCATGTCGCGTACGTGTCGGCGAAGAGCGGCCACAACCCCCACGACCGGTTGGAGAACCGGTACCCCACGTCGTCGCTCAGCTGGTAGTGGCGGGTGAGGAGATAGAGGTCTTTCGTGTAGTGGTAGAGGTAGCTGGGCTGGCGCCACCCCAGCACCCAGGGCCGCCCGTCCATGAGCGCGCCGCGAAAGCCGGCCCGCACCAAAGCGAAATAGATATCATTGGACATGAACATCTCGGTGGTGTCCGTCACGGCCGGGGCCCGCCTCAGCCCGAACGTGCGCTTCAGGTACTCGCCCGTGGCCTGCATGCGGCGCCAGAACGCGTCGATGTCCACGTAGAACAGGAAGCTGTGGTAAGGTTCCACGTTGATGAGCTCCACGTTGGGGTGCGACACCAGCCGGTGGAACTTGGCCAGAAGCTTCTCGTCCCACATCTCGGCCTGGCGCAGAAACGACAGCGAAAAGCCGATGCACAGCTTCAACTCCCGGTCGGCCAGCCTCAGGAAAAGGTCGGTGGCCGGGTGGTAGCAGGTCCGGGCGACTTTCTCGAAATACCGGCGGTTCATGCGTTCATCGAACAGGCAGCGCTCGATGTCCCGGGGCACCGCGCCGCGGGGGATGGGCTGAGCCGGGAGCTTGAGCCGGCGCGGCTGATGGACGACCGTGTAAACGACCAGGTGCTGCGCCAACGCCTATCGCCCCTCCTCCAGGGCGGCCGCGGCCTCCTTGAGTTCGCCCGCCGCCTCGGGAGAAAGGGCCCGGCCCTGCGGCCAGGACAGGCCCTGGAGCTCGGCGATGAACTCCAGGCGGTCCAGCATGGTGGCGATGACGTTCGGCCAGGAGAAGCGGAGCGCCGTCTCGTGGCCGTTGTGGCGGAGCCGCTCACAAAGCCCAGCGTCACCTGCCAGAGCCCGGACGTGGTGGGCAATCTCCCGAGGATCGTCGGTCTCCAGCACGATGGCATTGTGGTAACCCACCGCGTAATCTTCGCCGGTCGCCCCGGTGATGGCCACGCCGCCTGCGCCCATCACCTCGAGCCCGACCAGGCCGAAGGGTTCGATGCCGCTGTTGGCAAGGACGGCATCGGCGGCCCGGTACAGGGCCCGCAGCAGGGGGCCGGGCACGAAGAACTTCAAATTGAACACGTCCACCTCCGGGTGCGCCTTCATCACCTCGGCCAGCCTGGCGGCGCTCGGCGTCCCGTCGAGATGCACCGGCATCACACGCAGGCCCGCCGCCTGCGCCCGCCCCAGCACCTCGTACTCGTGCGGCTCGATGCCGCCGCGCATCACAAGGCGTGGCGAAAGCCCCTGCCCCTTGAGGAGGGCCACCGAGTCGATGGCCATGAGCCACCGCTTGTCCGGGTCGAAGCGCCCCACCTTGACCAGCAGTACCTGCCCGCCCGAGTCTGCCACAGCGCGGCGCAGGGCTGCCACGTGCCTGGGGTTGGGTGGCTGGAGCGCCTCGGGCGAGATACCGTTGGGGATGACGATGGGGTTGACGCCCCGGCCCCACATCACGTGCTTCATGTAGCGGCTCACGGTGGTCAGCGTGGTCACGTAGCCCAGCCGGCCCCAGTTGATCCGGTCAAAGCCCATGGTGTTGTTGGCGTTCCAGACCAAAAGCGCATGGGATCGCAGCCCGGCGAGCCACAGCCGGTCGCTTGTCTCGCAGATGGCGTGGGCCGTGTGCCACTCCTCCGCCATCACCACCAGCACGCGCCCGGCCTCCATCGCCCGCCTGGCGACCTGGCCGGTCACGAAGTCCGGCACCGTCTCGTTGAAGTCATAAAGCTTCTCGTTCTCCCCCTCGTATACGCCCCGGGGGTAGTAGCGGCTGATCCACTGGCACCAGCGGTAGAGGTGCAGCCGCCCGTCCATCTGCTGCTCCTGGCCCGGCAGTTCGGGGCTTCCCACGAAGATCAGGTGAGTTGGGTAGCCCAGGCCCGCCAGGGCCTGCGCAAGCTGCGTCACGCGTACGCCCAGCCCGCCGGCCCGGCTGTACGCGTCGGGGCCCTCGAACGAGACGAGCACGAACTCCGTGCGGTCGGCCGTTAGCTTTGGCGTCGCTTTGCCTGTCACGGCGGCCTCAGGCCCCTTTCTTCTGGAGCTCACGGATGCGACTTGCGTAGCGGCCGATGAGTTCACTTGCGTCCGAGGGGCTCTTGCCCTCCGCGATCAGGTGAAAGAGCGGTTCAGAGGCGTCCGGCAGCGCCAGCACCCAGCCGCGATCGTGAAACATCTTGATGCCGTCGATGTACTCGGCCTCCCGGGCCGAGCTGGCCTCGCGGGCAAGCAGCCGCATGACCCTGCCCTTTTGCTCCCACGGGCATTCGATGGCGCGCTCCTCCACGTAGAAGGCGGGCACCCGGGCGGTCAGGTCCGACAGCCGTCCGCCCGCCGCCAGGGCCTGCAGCGCCCTGGCCAGGGCTACCACCGCATCCTGGGCGGGATAAAACTCCGGGAAGATGAAACCCCCGCGCGTATCCCCCGCCACCACCATGTTGTCCCGATGGGCCGCCGCAAGATGCATCAGCGCCCGGGGCTCGTGCTTGGTGCGCAGCACCTGCGCCGAGTGCTCCCGGGCGATCTGGTCGATGACGCTCGGCGCGCTGACGGGCACCCCCACGCTGCCGCCCCGCCTCTGTTCCAGGGCGATCATGACCATGAGGGCGAGCAGGAGCTCGTCTTGAATCAGCCGGCCCTGCTCGTCGACCAGGTAGAGCCGTTCGCCGTCGTCGTCGATGAGCGCCCCCATGTCCGCCCCCAGCGTGGCCACGGCCTGGCCGAGTTCTGCCAGGAAGCGCAAGCGCTCTTCCCGAGACCTCGGCGCCCGCCTCGGGTCGGGGTAGGGATGCAGCGCCACCACCTCGCAGCCGAGCCGCGCGAGCAGCCCGGGGACGATCATGGACAGCCGCCCGTAGGCGTAATCCACCACCAGTTTGAAGCGCTGATGAGCAATGCGCTGCGCGTCCACGAAGTTGAAGAACGCCTGGGTGTAGCTCTCCAGCACCCGGGCCGGGAAGTCGAGGGTGCCCACCTCCTCGGCCGGCGTGCGCCGGAACTCCTCCCGGAAGAAGAGCGACTCGATCTTGCGCTCGACGGCCCGCCCGATGCTGATTCCCCGGCGGTCGAACAACTCGACCAGCGTCGAGGCCGGATCCCGGGGGTCCACCCGCACGTGAACCCCGCCGACGCATCCCAGCGCCGGGATGGCGTGGCGGGCAATGGTAATGGGCGTCGAACGCAGGTCCTGCACGTTGGTGCCTACCGTCAGGAAGCCCACGATGAGCGACCGCAGGATCATTCGCGACGCCGGGTGCTCGTCGCGGCTCGTGGTCACCGTGGCCCCCTTGCCCAGGTAGGTGCCGAACGCCGCCGCGAGCCTCACGGCGAACTCCGGCGTCATCGCGACGTTGGT
This sequence comes from Bacillota bacterium, assembly GCA_040754675.1. NCBI lineage: Bacteria > Bacillati > Bacillota > Bacillota bacterium. The sequence goes on along the minus strand of JBFMCJ010000098.1, from coordinate 5,108 downwards.
GAGCCCGCTCACGCCCCGCTCCTTGAAGAGCGACTCCTGCCAAGCCGAACCCCAGATAAGGCTCATGGTGACCCGGGCCCCCGCTTCGACCACCTTGTTGGGCCACAGCTTCACCTGCGGCGAAAGGTGCGCCCCCTGCCGCAGCACGCTTCGGTCACCGATCACGGCCCCCTCGCTCACCACGCAGCCGCGGTCCACCGCCACCTGCTGCCCAAGGATGGCGCCGGAGAGGTGGGCGCCCCGGCCGATGTAGCCGTTGCTCCAGACGATGGAACGCTGGATGGCGGCCTGCTCTTCCACGATGGTGTTGTTGCCCAGCACCGTGTAGCCCAGGATCCGGGCCCCGGCGCCGATCCGGCAGTTTTCGCCGATGATGGCCGGCCCCCGGATCTCGGCCGCCGGGTCGATGACGGCGTCCCGGCCGACCCAGACGTCGCCCGGCAGCTTGCGGCCCGAGAGTTCGAGCTGCACCAGGTTTTGCATGACGTGCTCGTGGGCCTGCCGGTAGGCGCCGATGCTGCCGATGTCGCACCAGTAGCCGCTCGCCACGTACCCGAACAGGGGAGCGCGCTTCTTGAGAAGCGCCGGAAAAACGTCCTGGCTGAAGTCGCAGGGGCGGCCGGGTTCGACGTACCTGAGAACCTCGGGCTCCAGGATGTAAATGCCGGAGTTCACCGTGTCCGAGAAGACCTCGCCCCAGCTTGGCTTTTCCAGGAAGCGCTGGATGCGTCCGTCGTCGTCCGTTACCACGATGCCGTACTCCAGGGGGTTCTCGACGCGCGTCAGCACCAGCGTGGCAAGGGCCCCGTTCTGCTTGTGGAACGCCACTGCCGCCGACAGGTCGATGTCCGTCAGCGCGTCGCCGCTGATGACGAGGAACGTGTCCTGCCCGGCGAACTCCTCGCACAGCTTCACGCTGCCCGCCGTCCCCATGGGCGTCTCCTCGACCGAGTAGCTCATCCGGACGCCCCACTCGCTCCCGTCGGCGAAGTGGCTGCGGATCTCGTCCCCCAGGTAATAGAGCGTGGCGCGGATGTCGGTGAACTGGTGGCGGCGCAGTAGCATCACGATATGGTGCAGCATCGGCTGGTTGGCCACGGGAACCATGGGCTTGGGACGCTGAACGGTGAGGGGCCGCAGTCGCGAACCTTCGCCGCCGGCCATCACGATGGCCTTCAAGGGCGCTTTCCCCCTTCTGGGTGTAGAGACGAAAGTCCGGACCGTGCCGCGATAGAAGAGCAGGGTGTTTTGAAGTTAACCTGATCTTACCACGAAAGGCGATGAGAGTTCAACGCAGGCAGATGTTAGAAAAGAGCTTCGATTTACGAGGTATTTTGCAGCCGCATAGAATCTTTTGTGCCCGCAGACGGTCAGGGGGTGGGACCCAGGTATGTGGCCCCACCCCGGACCAAGGCTAGGAGCAGATCCGAGCGAGCGTGCCGGCGTCGAGCCGGCGTACCACTTCGGCGACAAGCGAGGCCGCCGCCTCGAAGTCCTCCAGGTCGATCATGCTGGCGCCCGTATGGATGTAGCGCGAGGGCACCCCGATGACGAGGGAAGGGACGCCCCGGCGCCAGGTGTGGAAGCGGCCTGCGTCGGTGCCGCCCCCGGGCATCACGTCGAACTGGTAAGGGATCCCGGCACTTTTCGCCGTCTCGATCACGAAGTCCCTCAGCTTGCGGTGCGGTACCATCGAGGCGTCGTATAGCGTGATGGCCGGCCCCTTGCCCAGTTTTGCCTGGGCCTCTTCAGGCTTGACGCCCGGCGTGTCGCCGGCGATGGAGACCTCCAGCGCAAAGGCCACGTCCGGCTCGCTGGACTCGGCCAGCGTGGCGGCCCCCCTCAGACCCACCTCCTCCTGCACCGTGCCGGCCGCTACAAGCGTATTCGGGTGCCCGGACTCGGCAGCGCGGCGGAGCACCTCCACCGCGAGCGCGCATCCCACCCGGTTGTCGAACGCCTTACTGATGGCTCGCCTTCCGCCTGCGGTCAGGGTGAAGCGCGTATCGGGGACGATGGGATCGCCCGGGCGGATGCCAAAGGCCTCGACCTCCGCTCCGTCCCGGGCGCCCACATCGATGAACATCTCCTTCTTCTCCACGACCTTCTTGCGGTCGTCCGGCGAGAGGATGTGGGGCGGCTTGCTTCCCACCACGCCGGGCACCGGGCCGTTCGTGCCCATCACGACCACCCGCTGCGCCAGCATAACCTGTTCCCACCAGCCGCCCAGCGTCTGAAAGCGGATGAAGCCCTCGTCCGTTATGGAACTGACCATGAAACCGACTTCATCCATGTGGCCCGCGATGAGCACCCGAGGGCGGTCGGCAAAACCACGGTGAACGGCCATGATGCTGCCGAGGTGGTCCGTGCTGGTCTCGCCATGCCGGCTCAGGTACCGGCGCATCACCTCCCGCACCGGATCCTCGAATCCCGGTACGCCGAGACTTTCGGTGAGTTCCTGCAAGAGGCGGATGGTGTCGTCCCTGACTTGCTGTCCCACGCATGTCCCTTCCCTTCGTGCGCGATTGGCGCGCCCCCGCCGGGGCGTGGTGCGCCGTGGCGCGGCCGCGTGCGGGTGCCGCTCGGGCCGTCCCGACTTTCGTCGTGTGCCACGAGGATGCCTCCTGCCATACATCCTTCGTGCGGGCGCGGGGCACCCGGCCCTTTCCGGCGCGAAATGGCAGGACCGCTGGCCTGCCTCTCGAAAGACCCGCCTGGCCAGAGGACGTGGCCGGGAGTCGTACGACCGCCCGGCGAAAGCACATGGCCAGGCGTCAACGGCTTTGATATCCGCCACGGCGGGGCAAAACAAACGCGGAGGTACGTCCTGCAAAGTGCGCGTCGATGCGACGGAGCGCCTGGCCGCCTTCCTGACGGCAGGCCGCGCCGAACACGACCCGAGACTCCCCGGCAGTGTGGGCCGCTCAGGGCGCCGGCAGGTGTGGCTTCGCATCTCGTGGACAGGGCGTCGCCCCGTGCAGCTGCACGTGGTCTACGACGACGGCGCCGTGCGAAGGCAGCCGGCCATCTGCTTCGCAGGCGGCGAGCAGGCAAACCACAACAGCGGAGCGGACAACGGGAGCGGGGCCCGCTGGGAGTACCTGGCGCGCCTCGATGTGCGGCGTCCCGTCGTCCTGTACGTGCTCGAAGCCGAGCTGGCCGGGGCCGCGCAGCACGACCCGGCCGTGCGGGCCTACTACGGGCCCGAGGAGCAGGCCGCCGCATCGCCGCTTTCGGCCGGGCGCTTCAGGGTGGACGTGGAGGAGCTGCCGCTGTTTTCCGTGCCGCGGTGGATCCAGGGTGCGGTACTCTACCAGATTTTCCCTGACCGTTTCTACAACGCCGAAAGGTCGAACGACCCCCCCGGGGTCGAGCCGTGGGGCGGGGAGCCCAGTTTCTTCAACTTCTTCGGGGGCGATCTGGAGGGCATCCGCCGGCGGCTGGACTATCTTGCCGCCCTCGGCGTGAGCGCCATCTACCTCAACCCCATCGTCGAGGCCCCCTCCAACCACCGGTACGACGCGGCTGACTACATGCGCGTCGACCCGGCCCTGGGCCAGCTTTCCGACTTTCGCCGCCTCGTGGACGACGTGCACCGCCGGGGCATGAAGATCATCCTGGACGCCGTCTTCAACCACACCGGCGAGACGTTCTGGGCGTTTGAGGACGTGGTGAGAAGGGGACCCGATTCGCCGTACTTTCACTGGTACCACGTGCACCAGTGGCCCATCCGGCGCGACCCGCCCAGCTACGCCTGCTGGTGGAACCTGCCGCACCTGCCCAAGCTCAACACGACCAACCCTGAGGTGAGGGCGTACCTGTTCGAGGTGACCCGCTTCTGGATGGGGCTGGGGGCCGACGGATGGCGGCTCGACGTTCCCAACGAACTGGAGCCAGGCTTCTGGCAAGAGTGGCGAGAACTCGTCAAGGGCCTCAACCCCGACGCCTTCATCGTGGGCGAGATCTGGCATGACGCGGCCGAGTGGCTCCGGGGCGACCAGTTCGACGCGGTCATGAACTATCCGCTCCGGGACGCCCTGATCGCTTTTCTCCTTCAGCGCAGCATCGGGGCCCGAGAACTCGTGGAACGCCTCAGCGCCCAGGCTCGCCACTACCCGCCCCCGGCGTTCTACAGCCTGATGAACCTTCTCGGAAGCCACGACACCGAACGCATCATGACGGTTGCCTCGCACGACCGGCGGGCCGTGCAAGCCATGTTCCTGTTCGCCATGGCCTGGCCCGGGCTTCCCGCCATCTATTACGGCGACGAGGTGGGTATGACCGGCGGCAAGGACCCCGGCTGCCGCCGCTGCTTTCCCTGGGACGAGCGCCGGCAGGACCTCGCGCTCTTCCGGTTCGTGCGCGCCCTCGTGCACCTGAGACGCCGGGTGCGCGCGCTGGCCGCCGGAGAGCTGGCGGCGGTGGAGGTGGAGGGGTCCGACGACGTGGCGGCGTTCGGCCGGCTGGCCGTGCGGGGCCGGGAGGGCGCGGCCATCTGCGTCATTTCCCGAAGCGACGAAGTGCAGGCGGTTTCGCTGGACGTCGGTGAGGAGCTGGCGGCGGAGGCGGAGGGCCGAGAGGCGCCCTGGACCGACCTTCTGTCCGGGCGCAGGATCCAGGGCGGCCGCCGCCTGATGCTCGAGCTCCAGCCGTGGGATCGGATGCTCCTGGTGCCTCGCCGGGCGGGCGTCCGTCCGATCGGGCGGGCGGGCGTCCGATAGAGAAGAAGGGGAGGTGGAGGCATGGGTAGACTCTTCGGGACCGACGGTGTGCGAGGAATTGCCAACCGAGAACTTTCGCCCCTTCTGGCCTACAAGCTTGGGCGTGCTACCGGCGCGCTGGTCGTCGGGTGGGGAGACGGGGGCGAGCAGTTCCGCCGGCCCGCCGACGGGCGCCCGTTCGTCTTCGTGGCCACCGACACCCGGATCTCCAGCGGCATGCTGGAAGCAGCCGTGACAGCAGGGATCACGTCGGCCGGCGCCGACGTGGTGCGCCTTGGGGTGCTGCCGACCCCGGCCCTGAGCTGGCTTACGTACAGCACCGAGGCGGCTGCCGGCGTGATGATCTCGGCGTCGCACAACCCCGTGGACGACAACGGCATCAAGGTG
>JBFMCJ010000097.1 GCA_040754675.1 Bacillota bacterium | reverse complement strand
GGTAAGCACGGCAAAGACTGCAGCCCGCCGGTGCCTCCTGCGCGAGTCGCCGGCGGGCAGCCTTCTGGGAGAGAGCCCCACCTGGGTGAGCCCCAGCCTCGTATCGTTCGAGCTGTACAGCGTTATCAGGAAATCCTCAGGCCATCCCCGGCAGAGCGTGTTCTAGCCGGGAGGCCGGCCGGGCCTTCCGGGCTCCTGTCCTCATTAACCTGGCGATGTTCGTGGGGTTCTCGAGCAGCGGGCAGGAGGTCCGGTGAGGACCGAGCCGTGCCACAGACCGGGTTCACCGAAGAGCTCGAACCGGCGGGGCGGCTCCGGAGAGCGCGCCTCAGTACCCCTTGAGGACGAGCCCGCCCACGGCTATATATAAGCAGAGCGGAAGAGCAGGCGCTCAACGGCAAATCGAGGGGACGGGACAGCGTGAGAAGCAGGACCTACATCATCACGACGGCATTGCTCTGGGCCCTGATGGCGCTCGTTGCGGTCTATTGGGTCAGGGAACCCGCGCGCATGCAGGCCGCCTCCCGGGACTTCACCGAGGCCCTGAAGGCCCGCGAGCCCCAGTTCTTGGTGGTCGCCACCGATGCCGGGCTGAAGTTTCACTTCGAGCCGGCGGCCCTAGAGGTAAGGCCAGGGCAGCTAGTGGTGCTAAAGTTCATCAACGTCGGCCCGCTGAGCCCGCACGATTTCAGCATTGCCACCCTTCAGGTGAACACCGGCCTGCTGGACCCCGGCCAGGAGCGCGTGCTGAGCTTCAGGGCCCCTGAACAGCCCGGGGAGTACGAGTTCATCTGCACGGTGCCCGGCCATGCGCAGCTCGGCATGGTAGGGAAGATGGTAGTGAAGGGGTAGCCTGTCTGGTCCCGTTCTCACCCGGGGTGGTTCCACCCGTCCACTCCACGAAACCCCGGCGCTGAAGGGCTGGTCCCGGCGGGTGTTGGCCGCCGGGACCAGATGTATTCAGGCGGGCCGGGTTTTGCCACGAGCCGTCGGACGATGGCTTCCAGGTTGCGCATGCCCATCAGCACCACCAGTGTCGTGATGCGCGCCAGCGCAGCCCAGTCGATATCGGATGGCCCGCAGGCAGGATCCTCGTGGCCGGTGACCATGGCCACGGCTGAGGCCAGCCGGCGGTCAGTAAGCGGGATGCCGGCGTAAGCCGGCACAGCCACTGCAGAGGTGACACCCGGTACCACCTCCAAGGGAACACCTGCCTCCACCAATGCTTCGGCCTCCTCCGCGCCCCGGCCAAACATGAAGGGATCTCCCGCTTTGAGGCGAACCACCCGCTTCCCCTGTTTCGCCCGCTCGACCAGGAGTCGGCAGACAGCCGTATGCCGCAAGTCGTTCGGCCCGGGGAAGTCTTCGAGCCAGAGGCGTTCCGCAGCGGCTGATGCCTGTTCGACAAGTTTCCGCTTGACGAGGCGGTCGGCCACCACCACGTCGGCCCGGCGCAGCAATTCCAGCCCCCGTACCGTAATCAGCCCAGGGTCGCCGGGCCCTGGCCAGCGCCAGAGTCGCCTGCCCCGTACGAACCGTGTATCCGAGGTCGAGCAGCGTGGCGGAGAGCGTCTCCGGGCGTATCTGTGATGGGTCGTAGCGGATGAGGACCTCCCCGTGGGCGATGCTGACCTGAGCTTCGTCCACGCCCGCGAGGCGCGTCAGGGCGCGGCGGATGGACTCGGTGCAGAGCGAGCAGTGCATACCACCCACTCTGTAATGTAGGGTCGCCACCGGGTATCACCTTCGGAAATGAGTGTAAGGATTCCAGTCGACTCGAAGGTCAAGGGCGAGTGGCAATCCGCCAGACCTGGTACAGAACGTAGGCGTACGTCAGCCAGACGGCGCCGGCCACGAGCCCCAGTGCTGCGACCAGAGCCACCGGCGGATAGGGGCTGATGAACTGAGGCCGGGGCGAGACCGCCTGCAGCTGCTCGGGGCCAGGGCGGGCGGCGGCAAGCGCTGCCCCGCCAGAGGCGAAGAACAGCACCAGCGCAACAGCCGCCGCCAGCACCAGGACTGCGCTAAGCTGGCGGAGCCTCATGAGCAGGCTGTCCTTCCACGGCCGGGAATTGCAGGGAAGCCACTTCATGCGCCCGCACCTCCCGGGTCTCCCAGATGGAGATGATGGGGAAGAGCCGCGAAAACAGCGTGTAGACCAGGGTGAACCCCGCCAGCGCCGCTGCCGTGATCGACCACTCGACCCAGGTCGGCCGGTAAATCCCCCACCCCGCCGGCACTGACTGGATGGGCATGAACGGGTTGAGCAGGGTGGGAGCGATGATGACAAAGCGCTTCGTCCAGGCTCCGATGTTGACCAGTACCGAGGCGATCACCGCGGCATGGATGGGGTTTTCGTGCAGGTAGGGCAGGGACGACACAACCCCCAGCCCGAGAAGCACCACCGCGATGCGCGCCAGGACGTAGTGCACAAAGGGGTGTGTGGTTGCCAGCGGCACCTGCGTATGGATCACCGCGTATGCGAGTAAGGCGGCCAGACCGGAAGTCAGAAGCGGCCGGGGCCGCAGCAACGGAATGTTGCGAAGCACCATGAGGGTGGCAATCCTCGGAACCGTCAGCAACAACACCGGCAGCGCAATCCCAACGATCTGGGTGAACCAGAACAGCCTGGCAAACTCACCGGTCAGCACGGAGTTGAGGTACCCGCGTTCGGCTTCGGCCATCTTGTAGGCCGGCGTGAGGTACTCAGCGAAGGTGAAGTACCCGTAAATGAGGCCGAGAGCCAACACCAGGTACCCCATCTTGCGGAAGTGCTCCTCCGTGATGTAGTGATCCAGACGGTACACGCGACGGAAAACAGCCATCGCCGTCACGACTGCGGCGGCTCCGGAGAAAAGCGCCCCGAAGACGAAGTACGGCCCGAAGATGGTGCTGTTCCAACCGGCGCGCAGGGTCATGCCGAAAATCCATGAGACGACGGTGTGTACTGAGATGGCGACCGGCATGATGAGGAGCGCCATGATGCCGATGACTCGCTCGAGGCGTTCCCATTGAGCCGGCGTACCCCGCCAGTTGAACGACAGAATCCGGTAAAGCGCCCGGCGCCAGCGCGGCAGATCCGGCAGGTGGTCGCGGAGCATGGCGATGTCGGGAATCATTGGTAGCAGCAGGAAGATGGTGCTGCCGGTGAGGTAGGTGGTGATCGAAATCAGATCCCACAGGATCGGCGACTGCAGCCGTCCGTGGAGCAGCAAGTTGAGCACGCGGTCGGGGCGGCCCATGTCGATAAGGGGCTGGACAGCACCCATGAGCAGCGATGCGAACGTGATCGCCTCCGCCATCCGCGTGATGGGCCGCCGCCATTCTGCCCCCGTGATGCGCAGGATGGCCGACATGAGCGCCCCCACGTGGCTCACGCCGATGAAGAAGACGAAGTCGGTGATGTAAACACCCCACATGACGTTGTTGCGAAGCCCCGTCACGCCCAGGCCGTCCCGCAACTGAACCCCGTAGGCGATCAATCCCCACACGACGACGGCCAACAGGGCACCGACAAAAGCCCAGAAGCCCGGGCCCGGCCGGGTGATGGAGTCGATCAGGGGCGCCTCCTGCGCAGTCCACACCGGCTCCGGGCGCCGCCAGGCCGCGGCGTGGGTCATCTCCATTCCAAGACGCCTCCTCGCGTTCTGCGGTGCTCGCCTTCAGGTTGCCGTCTCGTCAGGCGGTGCGGGGTAAACCCGGCGGCGCGGTGGCAGGTAGTACACCCGGGGCTCAGTGCCGAGTTCTTCCAGGTACCGATATCCACCGTTCTGGCGGATGAGCTCCGACAGCTTCATCCTCTGTCCCTGGGAGTTCGCCGCGATATCCTCCACCTCGTCGCCGAACCATATGGCCCCCATCGGGCATGCCCGGGCACACGCCGGAAGCTCGCCCTCTCCCACCAGCGAGGGGCAAAAGACGCACTTCTCAACGACGCCCTTGCGGTGCGGGTACTGCATTTCGATGTTGTAAGTGGCGCTGCGCTCTTCGGGGGAGTGGAGCGGCTCCACCCAGTTGAAGTATCTGGCGCCGTACGGGCAGGCGGCGATGCAGAAGCGGCAGCCGATGCAGCGATCATTGTCCTGCATGACGATGCCATCTTCCCGCTTGTACGTGGCGCTCACCGGACAGACCGTCACGCACGGGGGGTTGTCGCATTGCATGCACGGCCGGGGGAACCAGTAGGGCGCTGTGTTCTCGCTGTCCTTGAGGCGGCAAACCTTGATCCACTCCTGGCCCGGCGGGACGAAGTGGAAAGCGTTGCAAGCCTCGGTGCAGGCACCGCACCCGTCGCAGCGCGCCAGGTCGATGACCATCACGAAGCGGTGCGTCGCGACGGCGCCGGGTGCCGCCGGTGCCCCCGGGGCCACGGCCGCCGTAGAGTGCCCGGCGCCCGCCGCGCGGGCCACGGCCGGCCTGCCTGCCTCGGGCACGGCATCCAGCACGACCAGGCGTCCGGTGGAACCGTCGGCGGCCAGGGCCGGAACGCCGCGGGGAGTGTGCCCCTTCAGCCATTTGGCCAGTTTGGAGACGGCCTCGGGTGCCCCCGCGGCCACGGCAAAGGCCGCTGTGGTTTGCAGCAAGGCGCGCCGTGAAAGCTTCACCCGCCGACAGCCCCCAACTCTGCGGGCAGGACCACAAGCTGCCCTTTCTGGTCGGCGTGATCCTCGGCGCACCCTTCCAGCGTGCATGAGAACAGGTAGATGCCGGGCCTGTCAATGGTGAAGGTGAACGTGCGGCTTTCGCCGGGCTGCAGCGTCACGTTGACGCCGCCGTCCCGGGACCTGAACGCTGCCGCGATCCCGAAGCCATGGGCGAAGTCGGGGTCGGCATTGGTTACCTTCAAAACGACGGTGTCCCCCGCGTTCACGACCAGAGTTCCCGGGTGCCACCGCCTGGCCGTCACCTCGTCACTGCCCGCCGCGGCCAGCACCACGTGGAATTGCCAGGTGCGTGGAACGATGGGGCGGGTCACGGACGAAGGGGGTGCGTACGATGCCATCACCAGCCGCGCCGCGGTAAGAGCCGAGAGAACCAACACGAACGATATGGCCAGCCAAACCCGCCCGTCTTTCACAGCCCTTCTCCCCCCACCCTTCAACGCCTGCCCGATAAGCCCCCCGCTTGGAAGCTACTTGACAATGAGCTGGCCTTTCTGGCCCTGCTCGTAGTGGCCAGGAATCAGGCAGGCGAATTCAAACGTACCCGTCCTGGCAGGGACAAATCGGATGCTCACCCTGGCTCCCGGCTTTACAACGACCTCCATGATTTCGGTGCCGGAGATGGTATTACCGTCCACTTCCACGGTGGTTTCAACGCCCTTCAGCATGGAATTGGCTTCGACCCATTCGTGCATCTCTTTGCGCTCCATGGGCATATTCGGACCGGAGGGGTAGACCATGAACTCGTGAGGCAGGCGCCCCTGGTTGACCAGCGTGATCTCGACCTGGCTTCCCGCGGACACGGTGAGCGTGGCCGGGTCGAACGAGTACTCGCCCATCACCACCGTGAAGGCCTGTCGCCGCGCTCCCTGCGCGCCGGCGGCCAATAGTGCCAGCAAAGCGGCCACCAACAGTCCCGTCGGCCCAAACCGTCGCATCCTGCGCATCTCTTGACCACCCCCTGACTTCCTCAGGCGATTTCAGCGTAAGCGGAGTCCGGTACAGGAAGCGACGTCCGCGAGAGTAGTGTGAAAAAGCAAGAGGCCTACCCGTCGGGGTAGGCCTCGGAGTTCCCCGGGTGAGTGGGGCCCGCACTCCACCGGGTGGATGGACGGCCCTCGATCCGTCCCGTGCGATCAAGCCGAGGGTGGCAAGAGCCCCCGCCTCATGGCGTAAGCGACGGCCTCCGCCCGGTTGCGCAGGTGCAGCTTGTCGAGGATGTTCCGCATGTGAAATTTAACCGTATTTTCGGTGATAAACAGGCGTTCCGCAATCTCCCGGTTGGTGGCGCCGGCCGCCACCAGATGCAGCACCTCGCGTTCGCGTTCGGTCAGCTCGTCGGAAGGCGCCGACCTCGCTTCTCCCCGGATCTGGCGGCCGAGTTCCTGAAGAATCCGGGAAGCCAGGCGCGGCGAGATGGCCGGTTCGCCACGGGTGACACCCTGCAGAAGGGAGAAAAACTCGTCGGATTTGAGGTTCTTCGTCAGATAGCCGTCAGCCCCGCACTTGATGGCCTCAAACAACGTCTGATCGTCGTCGTATACGGTCAGGATGATGATCTTGACCTCCGGAGCCGATGCCTTGATGAGGCGGGTGGCTTCGAGCCCGCCCCCCTCCGGCATCCCGATGTCCATCAAGACGAGGTCAGGCCGGAGCGACAAAGTCAGCCGGACCGTCTCAGAAGCGGTGCTGGCCTCGCCGATCACCTCGAGGCCCCGCGCCTCCAGCAGGCTGCGGATGCCGTCCCGGAATAGCGGGTGATCATCCGCCAGAACCAGACGCATGGCCGTCTGCCTCACTCTCCGCCGGCAACATGACAAGCACGCGAGTGCCCCCGCCGGGCCGGGATGCGATCTGGAACACGCCCCCCATGCTCTGGGCGCGTTCACGCATCATCTGCAGCCCGAAGCGGGGCCCCCGAACGCCGTGGGTGGAGGCGCCCAGACCGCGCCCGTCGTCCTCCACGGTAACCTGCCAGCGGCCTGAATCTTGGGAGAAGCGAACCCAGACGTTGCGGGCCTGCGCGTGTTTGCGAACGTTGGTCAACGCCTCCTGAATGATTCGCAGAAGTTGCAGTTCGACGACAGGCCGCAGGGCCAGCGTATCCTCTGGAACCTCGAGGTGGGCCGCCACAGCGGTGTCGCGGCTGAACTGCTCAAGGTACTCCCGAAGCGCTTCCACCAGGGGGCGACCGGGGCGAACCGAGGTGCGCAGGCCCAGGATCGTTTCCCTCAGGTCGGTGTAAACCTCCCGGGCGGCCGCCGCAAGTTGATCCAGCTGAAGGCGCGCCTCGTCGAAGCGGCGCGCCACCACCAGCTCGCGCACCGCCTGCGCCTTGATGCTCACGTACCCCAGCACCTGGCCGACACCATCGTGCATCTCCCGGGCAATGCGCTCTCGCTCCTCCAGGGCGGCGAGGCTCTGCACTTGCTCAACCAGGCGCGCCTTTTCGATAGCGATGGCCGCCTGGGTCGCAAGGCCGCTGACGACTGCGGCCGCATCGTCGCTGAAGCGGGCAGCCCGGCAGTTGGCGACGATCAGGGCACCGGCAAAGTGCTCTCCGGCCCGCAGCGGGACGGCCATGACGGCCTGAAAGCCGCCGCGGCAAAGAGCACGCAGCGCTTCATGGGGCCCCGATTCTTCTGCAGGCGGCTCGCTGCTTGCACCCCGGCTGGATACGTCCTCCAGTTTGAGCGGCGCGCCATATTCGGCCAGGGAGGTGAGGATGGCCGGCCCGCACTCCTGCAAAAGCTTTCGGCAGTGGACCGCCTCTGACGCCGAGGCCACCCGCCACGTGAGCTGGGTGCTGCTCTCGCCTGCCAGACCGACGGCGGCCATGTCCGCCTCCACAAGCTCTCGGGTGCTGGCGGCCACCGACTCCATCACGTGATCCAGATCGAGAGCGGCCGAAATCTCCGTGCTGATGCGGTAGAGCGCCTCGGCCACCGCGGTGCGCTGGGCCAGCGCCTCAGTCCGGCGGATCAGCTCCTCCTGCATGCGGCTGATGATGCCGAAGACGAACCCTGAGAAGAAGTAAGCGCCCACCAAAACCACCAGGAAGACCAGGACGTTGCCGGCCCACAGGGGCAGAACCGTGTTGAGGGGAGAGTAGTGGCGCGCAAACTCAAAGACGCCCACGAAGGCAGCCGGGCCCAGCGTGGTGAGCCAGGTGAGCAGATGCGTGCGGGCACTCCGAGGCGTGCCGACAGGGGCGCTGCCGGCCGGCATCCGAAGAGGCGAGGGCTCGGAGCCCCGATGAGACATGGCGAGCCTCCACCTGTAGCTTAGGCGCGAACCCTGAAAACTACCTGAGAAACGCCTGAAAAGAACCCGAAAATACCGAACGGAAGGACCGCTTCAGTCAGCGCAGCAGGATAGTCTCCGGACGTCCTTGAAGAAGCTGGTGGCCACGAGTTTGAGGGCCTCCGCCATCGTCGGGTAAACGTGGATCATCTGGCGGAAATGCTCGATTCGCGCTCCGAGTTCGAGACCCATGGCCGCTTCGTGGATCGCCTCGGAAGCGTCGTGTCCTACCATCGTAACGCCGAGCACCCGGTGGCTGTCGCGGTCCGCCACCATCTTGATGAAGCCATCCGTGCGATAAGTGGCGCGGGCCTTCGGCACCCACTCGAGCTCCAGCACCCGGCAGGCGCAGCGGTGCCCCGTCCGGACAGCCTGCTCTTCGGTCAACCCAACGCTGGCCACCTCCGGCTCGGTGAATATGGCGCGGGGTACCACTGTGTGGTCGACCTCTCTGCCCGCCCCAGCCAGCGCGTTCTCCGCGGCAATCGCCCCGTCGAACGCGCCCACCGGAGTCGCAAGCTGGCTGCCCTGCTGAAGGCCGATGACGTCCCCTGCTGCCCAGATGTTCGGGCGAGAGGTTCGGAGCAGTCTGTCCACCCGTACAAAGCCCTGGGCGTCCAGCTCGACGCCGGCCTCCTCTAGCCCGATACCGTCCGTGTTGGGCTGCCGCCCCGCTGCCACGAGCACCTGATCGGCCAGGATGACGTCACCGTGGCCTCCAGTCTGCAGGCGAAGCGCCACCTGGCGGCGGTCCGGCCCGTCCGTTCGCTCCACGCGGGTCACGCGTGCGCCCAGGAAAACTTCGAGCCCTTCCTTTCGCAGCAGCGGGACAAGGGTGTCGCCAACCTCCGGTTCCATGCGCGGCAACAGCCGCTCGCTCGGCTCGATGAGCGTGACCCGAGAGCCCAGCCGGTGGAACATCTGGCCCAGTTCGAGCGCGACATAGCCGGCACCGATGATGGCCAGTGAACCCGGTAGCTCGTGAAGCTCCTGCGGTTCGCCGACGGTGAGCAGGTCGGACGTCAGGTACGACGGAACGCCCCCCAGTCCCGGAACAGGAGGGATCAACGGGCGGCTCCCGGTCGCGATGAGAACGTGCTCGCCCCGAAGCCGTCGGTCGCCAACGACCACCTCGTGCTCACCGGCCAGCCTGGCCCTCCCGTAATAGACGTCGATGGCGTCCGACTCGTCCACGATGGACTGATAGCGCCCCTGGCGGTAGTGCGAGACCAGTTCGTCCTTCTGCTTCACCAGCGTGTCGAAGTCGACGGCCATCTGAGCCTGCGACAGGCCGCGGTAGCGAGGGTGGCGAGCCTCCCATACGAGCCGGGCAGCAGCGATGAGGTTCTTGGAGGGGAGGCAGCCGCGCGCGACGCAGGTTCCGCCCAGGGTCCGGTGTTCCGTCATGGCAACCCGGGCCCCAAGTTCAACGGCCCGAAGGGCGGCCGCAAAAGCCGTCGACCCGGAGCCCAAGATCACCAGGTCATAGGAAGCCCTTTCTCCCTTGGAGAGCGACTTCTTTGGCACGTGCCACACCTCCGTCCGGCCGCTGGCCGGCGCCGGAATCAGGCTGCATCCGCCGGTAACCTGACTCACTGAGGATGTCGCAGATACAGCGCGTCCTGTCTGCCGCCCGGTCCGGCCCGCGTTGCAGGGACCGCCCCAGCTCGTACAGTTCACCGAGCTCGCGCTTGAGCCGCTCCAGGCTTGCGATCTGCCGGTTCACCTGGTCGATCTTCTTTGCCATCTGGTCCAGGACATACTCGCAGGGGCGCCGGCCCTGGTCCCGGACGGCCAGCACCTCCGCGATCGCGCTCAGGGAAAGCCCAAGCATCCGGGCTGCTCGGATGAAGCGCAGCCGTTCCACCTGGCCGGGCCCGAACACGCGGTAGCCTGCTGGCGTTCGCCCTTCCGGCCTGAGCAGCCCCAGTTGCTCGTAAAACCGAATGGCCCCCGTGGTTACGCCGGCCCGCGAGGCCAGTTCACCGATCCGCATGCTTCGCCGTCCCCTCAGGGGAGGGTACACCTTCATGTAACTAGAAGGTCAAGAGAACGCAAACGAAGTCAGGAGTTTCCGTTGACAAGGACACCCTGGCTGCGTATGGTTTAGGTAACGCCGGAGGGAAAGCAAAAGCGTTGGTACGTCGCTCCAGCCAGATCGCGGTGTGCCGGGTAACCGGGTATATGCTCCCGCTGAAACCCCGCCAGTGCGTGTGTTCGCGGCGGGGCGGGAGGATAGCGTCCCCGCAAGTGGTGTAAATTGGGTTCCCGCTTGACTGCCACCCGTTACGCCGCGATATCAGGCAACTGTGGCATTCCCTCGCTTTCACCCCCCGTCGTTCTTTGCCGGGCAGCATAGA
>JBFMCJ010000096.1 GCA_040754675.1 Bacillota bacterium | reverse complement strand
CGGGCCGGCCAGGTGGGGATCGGCATCACCGAGTACGGCCTCTCGTGGCGCACCCCCAGCTTCCGGCACCTGGCCGACTTCACGGCCGCCCTCTGGACGGCTGACGTGGCCGGTCGCATCATGGCCGGCCGGGCCGAGCTCGCCCACTACTTCGCCCTTCAAGACACCGGCGGCCACGGACTTCTGGACTCGGCCGGCTTTATCCGTCCCACCTACCACGTCTTTCGCCTGCTGCGGGACTTCCACGGGTCGGTCGTCCCCGTCCTCCTGCAGGGCGCGCCCCCCACCCTTTCGGTCTATGCGGTCGCCGGGGACGACGGCACCCTGCGAATCCTTGCCGTCAACATGGACAGCCGGGCGGGCGCACGCCTCCGTATGGAACTTCCCGATGGAATCCCGCTGCTCCCCGAGAGCGTTCGGTGCCTGACCGAGGCCAGCTTCGAGCAGCACGACGACGCCGAAGAAGTTCCGCCGGCCCCGGCCCTGCTGCTCCCGCCCCGGTCCGTCACGGTCGTGACCGTTCGCTCATGAGCCGGCACTCCTCGGCGCAGTGGCGGCAGTGCCGGGCGCAGTCCTGGCAGTGCTCGTCCTGAAATCTCTCGCACTCCGCGGCGCAGTCGTCGCAGGCGGTTGCACAAACCCCGGCCAGCTGTCCGGCGTAGCGGCTGCCCCTGGCCATGAGCGCGGCCGACAGGGTGCAGACGTCGGCGCAGTCGCGCAGCAACTGGACGCACCGAACCCTGGCCTGCACGTCGGGTTCTTTCAGGCACGAGGTGATGCACTCTTCACACGCCCGGGCGCACCGGGTGCAGGCGTCAATGCAGGCCTGCCACTCCTGCACCGACGATTCGACGACGGCACCAACCTCCTGCCCGAAGCGGACGGCGCCCTCCGGATACACCCGCCCTCCGAAATGAGGCCCCACCGGCCCGGCCTTGCCGGCCCGTCCTGCCAGCGGGGGGCTCACCGGCCGGGTTCCCCGATCCTGCACGTCTCCCATGGCTGTCTCCCTTCCAGAGCTGGCGGCGGCCCCTGGAGAGACGGCACGCCGGGGATAGTATGGCCTAAGCGACCCAGCTTTCTGAGGCGTCGCAGACTGCCAGCGCTGATAGCGGGGCGCTGGCGCGGTCTCCACAGTCTTCCATGATGCCCCACCGGCAGCTGTGATTGCGGCCCGTGGGGCACCGGGTGGCTCACCGGCCGCACGTATGCCGTACAGCCTTGCTCCAGTGGCACCCGACAAGGGTGCGAAGCGGCACCGACGGGTTCCCCCTGAAGCCTACGACAGTCGTAACAGCACGAGTCCCACAACGACGGCTGCGCCGCTCGCCACCCTGAGGCTCGTGACCCGTTCCTTCAGGAAGAACCGGGAAAGCACCAGCCCGAACAGGATGCTGGACTCGCGGGCCGCCGCGACGTAACCGAGCGGCGCCTGCTCCATCGCGAAGAGGATGAGGATGTACGCCAGACCACCCATGAAGCCCACGGGAAGGTACAGGCGCCAGTTGGAGCCGACATCGGCCCGCACTTCGGCCCACCGGCCCTGAAGCGCGGCGGTCAGCGCCAGCAGGGTCAGCGTCCCGGCGGTCTCCAGGTAAAAGTACACGACGGGGCCAATCGCCCTCGCCGCAAGGCCATCCACCAGCGTGTAGCCCGAGATGAGCAGGGCCGCCAGCGCAGCGCAGCCCACCGCCGGGTTGTGCCACTCCAGGCGCCCCGCGTGACGCCGAGCCGAACGCCCGCCCCCGCTTTGGGGCGGCCCACCCGGCCGTGGCCCCCTGTCGCCGAAACGGCCACCTGTGTCCCCACCTGCGCTTGACCCAAGGGCCAGCACCCCCGAGACAACCGCCAGGATGCCGGCCCACCCCAGAGGGCTCGGCCGCTCCCCCGCGAACAACATGCCCCAGAGCGTAACCAGAAGCGGCGCAAGCCCCCTCGCAATCGGGTAGACGAGGCTGAAGTCCCCGCTAGAGTAACCCCGAAGCAGAACCAGGAAGTAGCCGAAATGAAGCGGCACGCTCGCCGCAACCCACACCCATTGGTGCGGCTCGAGGCCGCTTTGCCAGACCGCGACCGCAAACCACGGCAACAGCACGACGCACTGGAATGCGATGAAGCCGACGGAAAACGCCAGCCGGCTCTGGCTTCGCTTCAAAAGCGAGTTCCAGAGGGCATGAACCGCTGCGCCGCTCAGCACCAGAAGGAACGCTGTCAGTTCCACGGTTGCCCCGCCTGCCCCTCCGCCCGGCTTGAGCGTGCTGCCGATCGGCCCACCCGGGCTGCACGCTGCCGCTCAGGTCACCGCGGCGGGCGCCTTCCTGTCGGCCGTTGCCGGGGCCGCCGGCAGCAGGAGATGGCCGCTGTGCGTGCCGGCCTGGCTACCGCCACTTCCTCGCCCCGTCCCGTTCGTCGGGGTTCCGCGACCGCAGTGGAGGTCCTGCTCCAGGGCCTGTCCTGTGGCGGGCTCTGGTGCGCCCCCCTCTTGTCAGAGAGGTTTTCTAAGGAATGCGGCAGGGATTGGACAAGATGCGGCGAATCATCCCGGCGCCGTCGCACCGGACCTTCATTGACCGTTGCGTTCTTTGGGGTACCTGACGCCGCGCGCCGGCGGCCTCCGGTGTCACTAAAACCCCAGGGGGGTGAGGGGGGTGTCCCTAAGAGCTGGTTGGGTCGGATCCGTGGTGTTGGTTTTCGTACTGGCGTTCGCGGTGAGCACCGCGACGGCGGAGCAACGCATGGGAGCGTGGGTGGATGAGGTCATCGTTACCGAAGAACCCTCCGCAGCCGCTGCCGTGACCAGGCTCGAGGTAGGCGAGCTTGACGTTTACGCTTACGGCGTCTCCGATCCCGCCATTTTCCAGAAAGTATCCGCTTCTCCGGCCCTGGGCTTCGAGCGGTCCTTCGGTTCGTACTCCGAACTGACGTTCAACCCCGCAGGCCCCGTCCTCGAAGACGGCAAGTTGAACCCGTTTGCAGTCCCGAGAGTCCGTGAAGCCATCAACTGGCTCGTGGACCGGGAGTACATCGCCGAAGAGATCCACGGGGGAATGGCGGTTCCCCGCTACCTGCCCATCACGAGCGCCTTCCCCGATTACGCCCGGCTGGCCGACATAGCGCGCCAGCTCGAACTCCGCTACGCGCACGACCCCGAACGGGCGAAAGCGGTCATTACCGAAGAGATGGGCAAGCTGGGGGCCACGCTGGTGGGCGGGAAGTGGCACTACCAGGGAGAGCCCGTCAAGCTGATCCTCCTCATCCGAACGGAGGACGAGCGGCGGGAGATCGGCGACTACCTGGCGACGCTGCTGGAGGAGCTCGGGTTTACCGTCGAACGCCAGTACAAGACGGCGGCTGAGGCTTCGCCCATCTGGATCGGCAGCGACCCCGCCAAGGGGCTGTTCCACATCTATACCGGCGGCTGGGTGACCACGGTGGTCGCCCGGGACCAGTCCACCAACTTTAACTTCTTCTACACGCCGCGGGGCCTTGCCCGCCCGCTCTGGCAGGCTTACAAGCCGGCCACCGAGTTCGACGAGATTGCGGACAGGCTGGCCCGGCGTGACTTCAAGACGATGGAAGAGCGCACCCAGCTCTTCGCCCGGGCGCTGGAGCTTGCGATGCAGGATTCCGTCAGGGTGTGGCTCGTCGACAGTCTCAGCATTTCCCCGCGCCGGGCGGAGGTCAAGGTTGCAGCCGACCTCGCCGGGGGCATTTACGGGGCGTATCTGTGGCCTTACACCATCCGGTTCACCGACAGGGTCGGCGGCACGATGCGAATCGCGATGCCCAGCATCCTGACCGACCCCTGGAACCCGCTGGATGGCACCAACTGGATCTACGACATGATGCTCATCCGGGCCACGGCTGACTACGGCTACATGTGGGATCCGTTCACGGGCCTGCATTGGCCCCAGCGGGCCGAGCGCGCAGAGGTTTACGTCAAGGAGGGCCTGCCGGTCAGCCGGACCCTCGACTGGGTCGACCTGAAGTTCGTGCCCGAAAACCGGGTGCCGCCTGACGCCTGGCTCGACTGGGACCCCGTTGCCCAGCGTTTCATCACCGTGGGGGAGAAGCATCCGGAAGGCCTGACGGCAAACCGGAAGACGGTCGTCTACTACCCCAACAACCTCTACAACGTGAAGTGGCACGACGGCAGCAACTTCTCCCTGGCCGACATCGTGCTGGGCATCATCCTCACCTTCGACCGGGCCAAGGAAGGCAGCCCTGTCTTCGACGCGGCAAAGGTGCCGGCCTTTGAGACGTTCCAGCGCTACTTCCGGGGCGTGCGCATCGTCCAGAAGGACCCGCTCGTGATCGAGACGTACACGGACCTGTACTACCTCGACGCCGAGTGGTACGTCGGGACCTGGTTCCCGTACTATGATCAGGGGCCCGGCGCCTGGCACACGCTGGGGCTCGGGCTCATGGCCGAGATGAACCAGGAGGCGGCCTTCTCCAAGGACAAGTCCCAAAAGCTCGGGGTCGAATGGCTCAACATGATCGCCGGCCCGACGGTGGGCGTACTGGAGCGGTTCCTCCGCAAGGCCAGCGATGAGAACTACATCCCGTACGCGCCCGCGCTCGGCCAGTTCATCAGCGCCGCCGAGGCCCGGCAGCGCTGGGCCAACCTGGCTGCCTGGTACCGCGAGAAGGGCCACTTCTGGGTCGGCTCGGGCCCCTTTTACCTCGAGCGGGCGTACCCGGTCGAGGGCATGGTGCACCTCAAGCGGTTCGCCGACTACCCCGACCCCGCGGAGAAGTGGGTCCGCTTCGGGGAGCCCATGATTGCCGACCTCGAGGTCGAGGGCGCCACCCGGGTGAGGATCGGCGCCGAGGCGGTGTACGACGTGGCGGTGACCTTCCAGGGCAAGCCATACCCGGTGGCTCTGGTGGAGAACGTGAAGTACCTCGTCTTTGACGCCCGCGGCGAGCTCGCGCTCACGGGTACGGCGCAGGCAGTCGGGGACGGGCTGTGGCGGATCGTCCTGACCGGGGCGCAAACCGGACGCCTTCCGGCGGGCTCCAACCGCCTCGAGGTGATCGCGGTGCCCCGGGTGGTCAGCATCCCCAGCTTCGAGTCGGTGGTGTTCGTGACGACCCGGTAGAAAGTGACTGTCAGTCGGACGGGGACGTTGAGGGGAGGGGCGCTGCCTCCCTCCCTTGACGTTCCCGTCCCGTAGGGAGGGGAGCCGTGGCCACACCGGCCCTGTCGTGGATTCAAAGGCTGGGCGTCAGGACAGGGGCGCCTGCGACCGCGCTGGCCAGGGTCGGCAAATACACCCTGGTTCGGGGGGTCGCGCTGTTCTTCACCGTGGTCGTGGGGGTCTACCTGACCATCCTCGTCGCCAACATGGGCGGGTACGTCGACCAGATCCGCAGGGCGTCCATCTGGGAGATGGTGGCGGTCGGCGTCGCGGCCAACCCAGAGCTGCAGGAACTGTCCCCTGCGGAGCGCAGGAGGCTCATCGAGCAGCAGGTGAAGATCCTTGAGGAACGCATGGGGCTTGACCGGCCGTTTGCCGTGCGCAGCTTCATGTACCTCAAAAACGCCCTGACGCTGGATTTGGGGCGGGCCGAGCAGTTGACGAGCGACAGCGGGTCGCGTCAGGTGCGGCTGATCCTGCTGGAGCGGCTTGCACCGACCCTGTTGCTCTTCGCCACCGCCCAGCTGTTGCTCTTCTTCGTATCCGTCTTCGTTGCCCTCTTCCTGTCCCGGCGTTACGGCAGCACCCTGGACAGGGCCATCGTCGCGCTCGCGCCCACCTCGGCCGCTCCCGCTTGGTTCTACGGCGTCTTCCTCATCCTGATCTTCGCGGCCGCGCTGCGGGTCCTGCCCTTCGGCGGGATGGTCGCCGCTCCGCCTCCCCGAGAGCTCCTGCAGTACGCCCTAAGCGTACTCAGGCACCTGATCCTGCCGGTCACCGCCATCGTCGTCAGCGCCATATTCCTCACCATCTACTACTGGCGTACCTTCTTCCTCATCTACTCCAGCGAGGACTACGTGGAGATGGCGAAGGCCAAGGGGCTGCCGTCGAGCGCCATCGAGCGGCGCTACATCCTCAGGCCAACGCTTCCCACCATCATCACCAGCTTCGCCCTGACGCTCATCACGTTGTGGACGGGGGCCATCGTGCTGGAGACCATCTTCAACTGGCCGGGGCTCGGCCGGCTGCTCTTCCGGGCGATCGGCCTCACCGATACGCCGGTGATCGTGGGGTCGGTCGTCATCTACGCATACCTGCTCGCCGTGACGGTCTTCGTGCTGGACATCGTCTACGCCCTGGTCGATCCCAGGGTGAAAGTCGGAGCTGAGAGCCCGCGATCATGAAGGCGTTGCAGGAAGGGCTCAGGCAACTCGCCCGGTACCCGTCGGCCGTCGCGGGGCTGGTCATCATCGCAGGGCTGGTGGGCCTCTCCATCTACACCGTCGCCAGCATGCCGCTCAGCGAAGGGATCAGGCTGTGGCGGGGCAGCGAGGGCGTCTGGCTGGAAAACCCCAAAAACGCCATGCCGCGATGGGTCAACCTCTTTCCCGGAGTCAACCTTCCCGAGACCGTCGTGCTGAGCACCACCGCCAGCCCCGGACTGAAGCGGGTGGAGGCGCTCTCCGAGGATCTCAAGCAGGTCAGCATCGCCTTCGCCTTCAACTACCCGTACGACGACTTTCCGCAGGAAGTCAGCGTCTTTCTCGAGGGGACGTATGAGGAGCGGCGGCCGAACGTCTCCCTCTCCTGGAAGACCCCCGACGGCCGCGAGATCCGCCTTGGCGAGCGCCCGGTGAGAGCCGCGGAGACCTACCGCCTGTCGCAGGACGCCCGCCTCCAGCGCCGGCTTGGGGGCCGGGCTCCCGAGGTCGGGCTCTTCGCCGATCCGGGGGCGGAAAAGCCCGTCCCGCTCAAGGGCACGTACAGCCTCATCGTCGAGGGACTGCTGTTCGGGGAAAGCGACGATCTGGACGCGAAGCTTGTCGTCTACGGCAAGGTGCACGGGCTGGCGGGAAGCGACCACCGGCGCCGGGACATCATGGTCGCGCTGCTGTGGGGGGCGCCCATCGCCCTCGCCTTCGGCTTTCTGGCCGCCGTGGGATCCACCGTGACCACCATGGTCATCGCGGCCATCGGGGTCTGGTACGGGCGGTGGGTTGACGGACTCATCCAGCGCGTGACCGAGGTCAACCTGATCCTGCCCGTTCTCCCCATCCTCATCATGGTGGGAACCCTGTACTCCAAGAGCATCTGGGTGATGCTGGGCGTGGTCATCCTTCTAGGGGCGTTCAGCGCCGGCATCAAGACGTACCGGGCGATGTTCTTGCAGGTGAAGGAGTCGCCCTTCATCGAGGCGGCGAGAGCCTACGGGGCGAGCAACCTGCGGATCGTGTTCCGTTACATGATTCCAAGAGTGGTGCCGGTGCTGGTCCCGCAGTTCGTCGTCCTGATCCCCACGTACGTCTTCCTCGAGGCAACGCTGGCCGTCCTGGGGCTGGGCGACCCCGTTCTGCCGACGTGGGGGAAGGTGCTGGAGGACGCCTATTCCAACGGCGCCCTGTACAACGGCTATTACTACTGGGTATTGAGCCCCTCGGTCCTGCTCATGCTGACGGGTCTCGGCTTTGCCATGCTGGGGTTTGCCCTTGACCGCATCTTCAATCCGAGGCTGCGGGAGATGTAGTGGGGTAGTCGCATAGATGGGGTAGCCACGAACGGCCCGCTGCGGGTTGAAAACCTGCGCCTCTACTTCCGAACCACCAAAGGGACGGTCCAGGCGGTGGACGGCGTCAGCTTTGGCCTTACCCGGGGCCGAACGCTGGTGGTCATCGGCGAGTCCGGTTCGGGGAAGAGCTCGCTGGCCAGGGCCATCCTGAGGCTCTTGCCGCGGAACGTTCACACGTACACCGGGCGGGTCTTCCTGGGCGGAACCGACGTCATGCGGCTCGACGAGGAACGCTTCCGCCGGGAGGTCCGGTGGCTCAAGGTCGCCCTGGTGCCGCAGGCCGCGATGAACTCGCTGAACCCGGTCATCAGGGTCGAGGAGCAGGTTGCCGAGCCGCTGCTGATTCACCGCCGCGTGACCGGCAAGAAGGAGGCGCTGGAACGGGTCAAGGAGGTCTTCCGGCTGGTGGGGGTGCCGGCGGACTTCCTGAACCGCTACCCGTTCGAGTTGAGCGGCGGAATGCGCCAACGGGCCGCCATCGCGATGGCACTGGTGATGCAGCCGGAGCTGGTGCTGCTCGACGAGCCCACCTCGGCCCTCGACGTGCTGACCCAGGCCAATTTGATGAACGTGCTCAAGCGGATCAAGCGGGATCTGGCGACAACGTTCATCCTCATCACCCACGACATCGCCGCCGCCAGCGAGCTGGCCGATGACGTCGCCGTCATGTACGCGGGGCAGGTGGTGGAGCTGGCCGACGCCGCGCGCTTTTACCAGGAGCCGCTCCACCCGTACTCGAAGAAGCTCATGGGGAGCGTACCGACCCTGCGCGAGGAGAAGGCGCTGGCCTTCATCCCGGGCCAACCGCCCAGCCTGATCAACCCGCCCGGGCGCTGCCGGTTTGCAGACCGCTGTCCGGCGAGGTTTGCCCGGTGTGAGGAGGAGCCGCCCCCCGTGGAGGTTGAAGACGGGCGATGGGTCAAGTGCTGGCTGCACCGGTGAAGCCGCAGACCACAGGCGAGCCGCTGCTTTCAGTCATGGGTCTGCACACCTGGTTCGAGCTGAGGCGGTGGGGCTTTGTCCGCACGGGCGTCGTCCGGGCCGTGGACGGGGTAAGCTTCGAGCTCAGGCGGGGTGAAGCGGTCGCCATCGTTGGGGAGAGCGGCTGCGGGAAGAGCACGCTGGCGAAGACCATCCTGGGCCTGCATGCGCCCACCAAAGGCGAGATCGTCTTCGACGGAAAACGGATCGACGCAGGCGGGTCACAGGAGATCCGGTGGTACCGGTCCCGAGTCGGGTACGTGCAGCAGGACCCCTATGGCGCGCTGCCCCCTTTCATGGATGTGCACCGCATCCTGGAAGAGCCCCTGCTCATCAACGGCGCCAGGAGCAAGCAGGAACGGAACCGGCGCATCCGCAAGGCCCTCGAGGAGGTCAAGCTGGTCCCGGTTGAGGAATTCCTGCCGAAGTTTCCCCACATGCTCAGCGGGGGGCAGCAGCAGCGCCTCGTCATCGCGCGGGCCACCATCCTGGATCCCAAGCTCATCGTGGCGGACGAGCCCGTGTCGATGCTGGATGCGTCGGTGCGGGTGGAGATCCTGCAGCTTCTGTACGGCCTGCAGCAGGCCCACGACCTGGGCGTCATCTACATCACGCACGATCTGTCGACGGTCCGCTACTTTTCCGAGCGCATCTTCGTGATGTACGGCGGCAAGATCGTGGAGCAGGCACCCACCACGCAGATTCTGCGAAACCCGAGCCACCCGTACACCCAGGCGCTTCTGGCCGCGATTCCCGATCCGGATCCGGCCAACGCGGTCACGTTCAAAGTGGTGCCGCCCGGGGAGCCGCCGAGCCTCGTCAGGCCTCCGCCGGGCTGCCGCTTCCACCCACGCTGCCCGCTGGCCATCAAGGGGCTCTGCGAGTCAAAGGAGCCGCCGGCATTTGAGGTCGCGCCGGGGCACCGCGCGGCGTGCTGGCTGTACCGCGAGTGATGCGGGCGAAGCCGATCGGCCTGGTCGCCGCAGGCTTGCTGTTGCTGGTGCTGGGGTGGGTGCTGCCCTTCCTGATGGTGGTTCGGATCCTGCCGCCGAGCTTCCTGTTGAGCTTCGTGGCCTATGCCGCGTCCCTGATCGGCCTGGCCGTCGGCCTGTTCGGGCTCGTGGAGTACGTCCGCTCGAGCCGGCACAGCTAGCGCTGGCCTTCCGGGTGTGGAGGGATCGGGGGCAGAGAGACGAATCGGGCCGGCGGGGAGTGAGGGCATCAATGCCATCCGCGCCCGAGGTCATCCGCCAGATCGTGCCGCCCCCGCAAATCGAGCAGTGCCGGAGGGTTCTGTGCGTTCAGCCGCACCCGGACGACACCGACATCGGGGCAGGCGCCACCATTGCCCGGCTGGCTCGGCTGGGCGCCGAGATCTTCTACCTGACCGTGACCGATGGCAGGGCAGGGCAGCACGGACGGGAGCTTGCGCCGGATGAACTGGCTTCGGTTCGAAAGCGGGAGCAGGAGGCCGCGGCCCGGGTGCTCGGCGTCAAGGAGCTCCGGTGGCTGGGCTACCCGGACTGCGGCGACTACTCCGAGCATGCCGTGCGGCAGGACGTGATCCGGGCCATCCGGGAGCTTCGGCCCGACCTGGTGATGACGGTGGACCCCCACCTGCCCTATGAGTCGCACCCGGACCACCTGATGTGCGGGAGGGCGGCGGCGGGAGCGGTGCTCTTGTACAACTTCCTCAACATAAAGACCGACCCGGCCGTCGACGGAGCGTTTGCGCCGTACGAGCTGAAGGGCATCGCTTACTACCACACGGCCAACCCGAACAGTTACGTCGAGGTGTCCCAGGAAGAGTGGGATCGGAAGTTTGAA
>JBFMCJ010000095.1 GCA_040754675.1 Bacillota bacterium | reverse complement strand
GGCGTCCGACCGGGCGGGCGGGCCGGGGTTGCTGTTCGTCCTGGTGGCGCTTCTGGTGGTGGCGGTGGTGGGAGCACGGTTCCTGGGGTTCGTGCCCGGGCGGCAGGAGGCGCAGAGGATGGGCCAGCCCCAGCAGCGGCAGCAGCAACCCAGGCCTCAGGTTGCCTCCACGCCGGCCGTGCTCGTTTACCACGCGCACACGACCGAGAACTACCAGCCCGCCTCGACCCACGAGCGCGGAAAGCCGGGGGGCGTGGTGGCCGTAGGGGCTGAGCTGGCAGCGGTGCTTGAGCAGAGGGGCATCCGGGCCGTCCACGACCGGACCGTCCACGATTACCCGAACTACAGTGAGGCGTTCGTCCATTCGGTCAACACCGTCAATGAGCTGCTGCGAACCAACGCCGACGTGGTGGCCGTTCTGGACATCCACCGGGATGCGCTGCCGTCGGATTATCCGGACGGTTACACGACCGCCGAGATTGACGGGCAGAAGGTGGCGAAGATCCTGCTGGTGATCGGGGACGTCGCCAACCCGTACGCCGACCAGAACCTGGCTTTTGCGGAGGCGCTGCGGGCCAAGATGAACGACCTGTACCCCGGGCTCTCAAGGGGCATCAAGGTGCAGCACGCCGCCCTCAACGGCCACGTGCATCCCAACGCCGTCACCGTTTTCATCGGCGACTACCGGGACAACACGCTGGACGAGGCGAAGGGAGCGGCTCGAATGCTGGGGGAGGCCGTGGCTCGCCTGTTCGAGGAGCAGGCGACGGGGCGGACCGGCAGCCCGGTGCCACCGCAGCCCCAGCAGCGACAGCAACAACAGCAGCAGCCCGCGGCGCCTCCGCCGTCGCCCCAGCGCTGACGCGGCAGGCGCCGCACAGGTGGGCCCCGCACGGGCGCGCGACATGCTAAGTGAGGGGGACCTATGCAAGCAAGGCGCTATCACCTGATGGGTATCGGCGGGACAGGTATGAGCGCCCTGGCCGAGATCCTCAGGGCCGGGGGTTTCGAAGTGAGCGGCTGCGACCTGCACTTGGGAAGTGAGGCCATCCCTCACCTGCGTTCGCTCGGGGTCTCGGTTTTCGAGGGCCACGATCCCGGCCACGTCGGCCTGGCCGACGTGCTGGTGGTCTCCAGCGCCATCCCCCGGGACAATCCCGAGCGGCTGGAGGCGGAGCGCCTGGGAGTCCCGGTGCGCCACCGGGCCGAGGCGCTGGCCGGAGCGCTGTCCGGGCGGTCACTGGTCGCCGTGGCGGGCGCGCACGGCAAGACGACGACCGCCGCGCTGACCGCCCACATGCTGGTGGAGCTCGGCATGGATCCCATGGTGGCGGTTGGATTTGCCCTGCCGGGCTCGCCGACCGGCGCCCGGCCGGGGCGGGGAGGCCTGGCGGTGGTGGAGGCGGACGAGAGCGACCGGTCGTTTCTCAACTTCCACCCCGACATCGCCGTCGTGACCACGATCGAGCCGGACCACCTGGAGAACTACGGCTACTCCTTCGACCGTCTGATTGACGCGTACGCCCGCTTCATGGCCCAGGTGGTGCCCAACGGTTGGTGGGTGCTGGGCACGGACAGCCCGGTGGTACGGGATCTCCTCAACGGGCGGAACGGCGCGCTGCCCAGGCTCAACGCCGAGGGAAGCCGGGTCGTCACGTACGCCCTGGGGCCGCACCCGGCGCGCTGGACGGCGCGTGGCATAGAGCTTGCAGCCCGCGGCTCTCGCTTCGTGGCCGTCCGAGATGAACAGGTCGTGGGGCCCGTCCGGCTCTCGGTTCCCGGGCAGCACAACGTGGCCAACGCGCTGGCGGTGCTGGGGGTGGCAGACGCCCTTGGGCTTGATCTCGAGGCGGCCTGCCGCAGCCTCGAGGGCTTCACCGGTGCCCGCCGCCGGTTCGAGGTGGTGGCGGAGGCCGGGGGCGTGATGGTGGTGGACGACTACGCCCACCACCCGACCAAGATCGCCGCGACCATCGCTGCCGCACGCGACGGGTACGGGGCGCGAGTGGTGGCGGTGTTCCAGCCGCACCGGTACCACCGGACGGCCATCCTCATGGACGAGCTGGCGGGGGCGTTCGACCGGGCAGACGCCGTCGTCCTCACCGACATTTACGCCCCGCCTCCCGAACAGCCGCTCCCCGGCGTGACCGGCCTGGAACTCTTCCGCAGGCTCGCCGCCCGGCCCGTCTGGACGGCACGGCCCGACAAGGCTTTCTTCTGCCCCACGCTGGAAGAGACGTATGAGCGTGCGCTTGCCGAGGCGGTGCCCGGCACCCTGGTTCTGGTGATGGGAGCGGGCAACATCACCCAGCTCGCCCGTCGCCTGGGCGAGGCCGTTCGCAGCCGCTACGGCCCAGGCGGCCCCGCCGGCCCCGGAGGGAGGGGCAGCGGTGGGTAAACTACGCCTGCATGGCACGCACGGTTTGCATCGAGGTCCCGCAGGGATGGCAGCAGCGGCTCATTGAGTGGGCGAACTCGCCCTCGGCTTTCGGGGGGCAGGCATTTCTCCTCTGGCCGGGGCTCCTCGAGGCATTCGATCGCCCCGAAGAGGGTCGCCTGCTCTGTCTCGACGCGCTGCCCGTCCGGCTCTACCCCCACCAGAGGCGCGCCGTGGCAAGAGCGGTCGGCCCTCTGGCAGGCCGGGTGCTGCTGGCCGACGAGGTGGGCATGGGCAAGACCATCGAGGCCGGGGCGATTCTCAAGGAACTCATGCTTCGAGGCCGGGTGCGCCGGGCCCTCCTCCTGGTGCCGGCTGCCCTCGTGCGCCAGTGGCACCTGGAACTCGCCCGGCGCTGCGACATCCGCGCCTGCCTGCATCCGAGTCCGGGCCACGGGTGGGATCGGGACGAGGTTGTCCTGGCGTCGCTCGAAACCGCCCGGATAGAGCCCCATGCTTCGGCCATCGCCCGCTGTCGCTGGGATCTCGTGGCCGTCGACGAGGCACACCGGCTGAAGAACAGCCACTCCGCCGCCTTCCGGTTGGTTGCCCGCGCCAGCAAACGCGCCCTGTTGCTCCTCACCGCCACTCCCGTCCACAACGACCTGGATGAGCTCTACAACCTGGTGACGCTGCTTCGCCCGGGCCATTTCGGCACGCCCCGGGGCTTTCGCCGCGAGTTCACCGAAGGGCCTCGCACGCCGCGCAACGTCGTCCGCCTGCGCCGGCTTCTCAGCGAGGTGCTGGTGCGCACCCGCCGGCACGAGGCCGGGATCCGCCTGCCGCCGCGGCACGTCACCAACGTCGTCGTGCCGTTCGACGAGGCAGGACAGGACCTGTATCAGAACCTTCTCAAGCTCTTGCGGGCGCACGGGGAGCCCCTGAGGCGGGGACGAACCGCTCTGCTGGCAGCCGTCCTCTTGCGGGAGGCCACCAGCAGCCCCGCGGGGGTGGCCTGCACCCTGCGGCGGCTGGCCGACCCCGAGTCGGGCGAGGCGTGGCATGCGCTCCGCCCGGGCCTGGCTGACCTCCTGCCCGCCGCGGAGCGGCTGGAGGCGCACCACCCGGGCCCCAAGATCCGGTGGCTGGCAGCCTACCTGGAGCAGAACGCTCCGCCAGCCGGCAGCGTGGTCGCGTTCACCCAGTTTGCCACCACCGCCCGCAGCGCCGTGCCATACCTGGAAGCAGCGGGGATCCGGGCTGCGCTGTACTGCGGCTCGCAGGGAGCGCGGGAGCGGGCGAGGGAACTTGCCCGGTTTCGAAGGGAGTGTCCGGTTTTGATCAGTACCGACGCGGGGAGCGAAGGCCAGAACCTGCAGTTCGCATCCTGCGTCGTCAACCTGGACCTGC
Source organism: Bacillota bacterium (assembly GCA_040754675.1). Lineage (NCBI taxonomy): Bacteria > Bacillati > Bacillota > Bacillota bacterium. The sequence continues at coordinate 6,787 of JBFMCJ010000095.1, read as the reverse complement.
CCTGGAACCCCATGCGGGTGGAGCAGCGTATCGGGCGTGTCCACCGTCTGGGGCAGACCCGTGCCGTCTTTGTCTTCAATCTGGTGGTGCCGGGCACCATCGAGGAGTATTTGCTTTCGCTCATCTACGAGAAGCTCGGGATGTTCCGCGACGTGGTGGGCGACCTGGACGAGGTGGTGGCCGGGGTATCCGGCGGCCTGGAGGGGCGCATACGGGACATCGTGCTGGCCTCGCCGAACGACGAGGAGATGAGGCACCGCCTGGCGGAGGTGGGCGGCTTCCTGGAGCGCCAGTGGCGCCGTTGGCTTGCGGCCCGGCAGCTAACGGAGGCCGTGCTGGACGGGCCCCCGGGCGGGGCGGGAGTGGCCGCCGGGGGCGCGCAAGGCCCGGAGGGGCCGGTCGAAGAGCGGCTGGCCGGATCCGGGTGAGAGGGGTGTGGAGAAAGCCCCGGAAAGGCAGCAGAGCCTGGTTCTGGTCCGGCAGGCGCTGGAGCTTCTGGGCTACCGGCTCTCCCCGGTGGCGCCCGATCTCCTGAAGGCCGAGCCGCCGGCAAGGGAGCCCGCGGGCCGGCAGGCGGCCTTCCTGATCACGACCAACCCCGTGTGGGTATCACGTGCCCCGGGGGTCGTTCTCCTCGCGCCCGGCAGCGGCCCTGCGCGGCGCCTGTCCCGCGCCGTCCGGGACCGGGGCCGCTTCGCGGTCTTCGCCGCGCAAGATCCGGGCCGCCCACAGCCCCTGCGGCGCTACCTGTGGTTTCGCTTCGTCTCGACCGTGACGGGCTTCGCGCTGCCCGAGGGAGCCCGGCGGTCGGTCATCGACGTGCTGGCCGGCGGCGACGCCGAAGCACCGGTCTGCCGGCCGCCGGCGAACTTGCGACTCATCGCCCGGCCGCCGCCGCCGATGGCCTGGGTGAGCCCTTACGAAGTCAAGCGCCTGGGCGAGAAGGCGCTCCGCGCGGCCGTGCGGCAGGCAGAGGCCGAGCTTGCAGCCCTGCGCCAGCGCCTGGATCCGCTCCGGGAGGCGGAACGGCAGCGGCTGGAGCAGTACTGCCGGGAGCGCCGGGCCGAAGAGGTGCTCCCCCTGCGTGCCCTCTACCGGCGCGCGGCAGCGGCGCTGGTCTACTCCCAACTGACCTCCGATCCGCAGCGCGCACGCGACCTTGGGGAACGGGCGCAAAAGCTCGCAGCCCTGGCCGGTGCCCAGCAAAAGGCCCTCGCCAGGCGCCTGAAGGCCGTGGACCGTGAAGAGGCCCTCGCCCTCTCGGAACTCGAGGAGCGCTACCGCCTGCGGGCTCGCCTGGCGCCGGCAGGCCTGGCGGTCATCTGGTGCCCGCCCGAAGCCCAGGAGTCGGGCCGGTCATGAAAGGAGCCCCGGCCCGCCGGGCGAAGGACCTACGCTGTCTGTATGGACATCCGCGCGTTCGTCGAGCAGTTGGAGCACGACCCCACGTACCGCAGGCGGCTGCAGGCGGTCCGGTGGCTTGCCGCGCGCGAGGCGCGCTTTGGCGAGCTTTCTCCGCCGGTGGTGGCGCCTGTGGCCGAGGCCCTTTCCAGGCGCGGCATCGAGCGGCTCTACCAGCACCAGGCGCTGGCCATCCAACACGCCCGGGCGGGGCGCCACGTGGCGGTGGCGACGGGTACTGCCAGCGGGAAGAGCCTTGCCTACCACGTCCCCGCCCTGGAGGCGCTGGTGGTGGACCCCCACGCCACGGTCCTCTACTTGTTCCCCACCAAGGCGCTGGCCCAGGATCAGCTCCGCTTCCTTCTGGAACTGTCGGGGGGCCGGGAGGACCCCTGGAGGCTGAACGCCGGCACCTACGACGGGGACACGCCTCCGGACCTGCGCCGCCGCCTGAAAAGCTCGTCCAGGCTGTTGCTCACCAACCCGGACATGCTCCACGCTGGCCTGCTGGGGCACCACGTGGGGTGGGCACGGTTCTGGCGCGGCCTGCGGTACGTGGTCATCGACGAGATGCACGTCTACCGGGGCCTGTTCGGTTCACACGTGGCCAACGTGGTGCGGCGCCTGCGCCGCATTGCCCGGCAGTGGGGCCGGTCGCCCACCTTCATCCTGTGCTCGGCCACCATCGACAACGCCAGGCAGATGGCCGAACTGCTCGTCGGCGAACCGGTCGAGGTGGTGGACGAGGACGGATCGCCCCGGGCAGGGCAGTGCATGGTGCTGTGGAACCCGCCGCGCGTTGGTCACCCGCCGGCCCGGCGTTCGGCAAACGTGGAGGCCGCCGAACTCATGGCCGAACTGGTAGCGGGCGACGTTCCCACCATTGCGTTCGGCCGAGCGCGCGTCGTGGCGGAACTGCTGTACCGCTACGCGCGGTCACGCCTCCAGCAAGTGGCCCCCTCACGGGCGGACAAGGTCGCGCCGTACCGGGGTGGCTACCTGCCGGAGGAACGCCGCAGCATCGAACGGCGGCTCTTCTCCGGGGAGCTTCTGGGGGTTTGCAGCACCAACGCCCTGGAACTCGGGGTCGACGTGGGCCAGCTCGGGGCGGCCATCCTGGTGGGGTACCCGGGGAGCGTCGCGTCGCTGTGGCAGCAGGCCGGGCGGGCGGGGCGCAAGCAAGAGCCGGGGCTGGCCGTCCTGGTGGCCCACGACTCGCCTATCGATCAGTACCTCATGAATCACCCGGAGTACCTCTTCACCCGGACCCCGGAACCGGGGGTGCTGAACCCCGACAACCCCCAGGTCGTGATGGGCCACCTGCGGGCTGCCGTGTACGAGCTGCCGCTGAAGCCGGCAGAACTTTCGGCCTTCGGCCCCTGGGCGGATGCCCTGATGCGGCTCCTGCACGAGGCGGGCGAGGTATGGTGGGACGGCACGTACTGGCGGTGGAAGGGGACCCCGTATCCTGCCGCGCAGTTTGGCCTGCGCACCGCTTCGGAGGCTACTTACACCGTCATGGACGCCGGCAGCGGACAGGTCATCGGGAGCCTGGACGAGGCGAGCGCGTTCTTCCAGTTGCACCCCGAGGCGGTCTACCTGCACGGGGGTGAGACGTACCTGGTCGAGCGGCTTGACCTGGAGGGCCGGGTGGCCTGGGTGCGGCGCGAGCCGGTCGACTACTTCACCCAGGCCGTGGCCGAGCAACGGGTGCGCCCCGTCGCCGACGCCGGGCCGCCGCTGGAGAAGCGGGTGGGGCAGGGCGTCGCTCAATTCGGCGATGCCGTGGTCACCCAGATGGTGTACATGTTCAAGAAGGTGCGCTTCGAGAGCCGGGACAGCCTTGGGTGGGGCCGGGTGCAACTGCCGCCCACGGAGATCTACACGATGGCCATGGCGCTCGCCCCCGACCCCGCCGTGCTGAGCGCCGTGGCGGCGACAGGGCGGAGTCCCATCGACGGGCTTTGGGGGGCGGCCAACGCCATGGTCGGCGTGCTGCCGCTGTTTGCCGGGTGCGACACCTCCGACGTGGGCGCCGTGGTGGACTCGGGTCCGGGAGCCTCGCCGGCCATCTTCGTCTACGACCGGCATCCGGGCGGGGCAGGCTTTGCCCGCCAGGCGTTTGACGCGGCCGCTGCGGTGGCCGAGGCGGCCTTTGACCTCATTGCCCGGTGCCCCTGCGAGTCGGGATGCCCGTCATGCGTGGGAGCGCCGGTGCCGCCGCATTCCCAGACAGATCCCGAACTCTCCACGAGGGGCCGGGTGCCGGACAAGCAGGCGGCCATGCAGTTGCTCGAACTCATGCTGTCCCCGGCCGGGGCTGCCATCACAGGGCCGCCTGCCGCGCCGCGCTCCGTCACGGGCGGGGTGCCGGAGCCCGGCGGAGCGGTGCCCGAGAAGCTGCCAGAGCCGATCAGGCCGCCTGAGCCCGTCAGGCCAGTAGAACCGCCCGCGCTCAGTGGCCGCCCGCTGCCCGCAGACCTGGAGATGCGCCTGAGGCGGCAGCTCAAGGCGATGGCGCAGCCAGGCGCAGGAGGGGCGGAGGCGGCCAGGGTACGCCCTCGTCCAGGTAGATGAGGGCGGCCAGGGTAAGGAAGAGCCGGATTCTGGGGCGGGCGTCGGGGAAGCCTTCGGCAAGCCCTGCGAGCCACGCCTGAAACTCGCTGCGGCGGATCAAGGAAGACGCAAGGGCCAGGGTGGCCCTTTCCAGCGAGTGGGCCACCGGTCGGCGCGATCTGGGCCGGGCCGTCTTCGTCGTCCCGGGTGGTGGCCCCCAGCGCACCGGGAGCGCGTGCGCTGCTTGCCCGACCGGGGAACGCCCCGGTTCGGCGCCGGGCAGACAGACGTCTTCTCTCGAAACGGGGTAGATGGCCGGCTCGCGGCCGTCCCCGGCGAGCGGCGTCCAGACTGCCGCCTGCCCGGCTGCCGGAGCGCGTGCCAGCGGTCCCCCGTCGGCCAGAACGTCCATCCACAGCCAGAGTGCAGGGAAGTGCCGCCGGCCCGGGCAGTGGAGCACCACGAGCCACCCGGATTCGAGACTGAGCTTTTGGATCTCCCAGAACCGCCGGGACGAGGGGAGGACCAGCTCCGGGCGCCCGGCCCCGTCGCTCTCTGCCTTTAAAGCCGCCGACGCGGCCTGCGCTGCGTTGGTGTCGAAGGTAAGCCAGAGGGCCGGGCAGGGCCGGCCGCGGCTTCCCCACCGCAAGGCCAGGTGCTCGGGAAGCTCGACGCGGAACGAATCGCCGGCCGGGTCCGGCACCCGCTGGATGCGGCTTCCCGGGAGTGCGAGCACCCGCAGACAGAAGTCGCGATGGGCTCCGGCAGCAACCGCAGCATCGGGCGTTTGGCGGCGGGGGCCATCAGTGCCTGCCATCGGGCGAGGTCCTCCTGGCGTTGCCTTTCAGGTTTTCCAGCAACTGCTGCCACTCTTGGGCAAGTTGGTGAAGGGCCTGCCGGATCTGCTCACCGGTCATGTCGCTTTGCTCGGAGCGCGCAAAGAGGCGGGTCAGTTGCTGCTCAAGCCGGCTCAGGCTTCCGAGGTGCTCGACGATGGCGTCGATCTGGCCGATGAAGTGGCGGAAGAGGTCGAGCTTCTGGTGGAGCAGATAAAGCACGTACTCCTCCACGGTGCCCCGGGCGATCAGGTTCCAGACGTGGACGTCACGCGTCTGGCCGAGACGGTGCAGGCGGCCGATGCGCTGTTCGATGCGCATGGGATTCCAGGGCAGGTCCACGTTGACGACGTTTCGGCAAAACTGCAGATTGACGCCCTCGGCCCCGGCATCGGTGGAGACCATCACGGGGGCGGTCCGCTCGAAAACGCCCCGCGCCCAGTCCCGCTGCATGGGGGTGAGGCCGCCGTGGAAGAGAACGACGGGCCTGCCGAGGGCGGCGAGGCGGTCGGCGAGCGCCCGCTGCGTCGCCACGTACTCCGTAAAGAGCAGGACGTGGTCGTCGCCAAGCCGGCGCACGAGGCGCGCGCAAGCGTCGGCCTTGGCCCAGGTGCTGAGGCGGGATGCCTTGGCGAGCAGCTCTTCGAGTTCCGGGCGGCCGCGCCGCACCATGCGCCGCAGGCTTTCAGCCAGGGCGTGAGGGCTGGAGCAGAGCTCCCGCTTCAACGTCAGGAAGACCAAGGTGCGATGGTCGACGCGGCCCGAGGCGCGCGCTGCCCGGAGCAGGTGCTCGTCCAGAGCCGAGTAAAGCGCCTGTTCGGGCGGGGTGGGGTGCACGGCGATGGTGTGCACATGCCGCCCGGTGAAGGGGACGGGCGTGTCGGCGCGGCGGGTCCGGATCATCACGAAGTGGACGGCCTCTCGCAGCCGGCCGGCCGCCGGGTGACCGGCGAGGGCGCTGCGTGCCCGAGGGGGAGCGGGCAGCGCCTGGGTGGGCGCCACCAGCTTGACCAGTGACCATAGTTCTCGCACGTGGTTGTGGACGGGAGTGGCGGTCACCAGTAACAGGTAGCGGGTGCGGATAGCGGACACCAGGGCGTACGCCTGGGTGCGGTCGTTCTTGAGGCGGTGGGCCTCGTCGACGATGACGAGGTCGTACGGGTTCGCCAGCACCTCTTCGCGGTGGGGCGAGCGCTTGGCGGTGTCCAGTGAGGCAACGAGCAGCGGCACGCGGCCCCAGTCCCGTTCGCTGGCCTGGAGTTCCACCGGCAGGTCGAACTTGTCCCGCAGTTCCCGGTACCACTGCCAGCAGAGGCCGGACGGCACCAGGATGAGCGTCCGCAGGACCAGCCGGCGCAATAGCAGCTCGTGGAGCACGAGGCCCGATTCGATGGTCTTCCCGAGCCCCACCTCGTCGGCGAGGACGGCGCGGCCGCCGAGTTCGAAGATGACGCGGCGCGCGGCAGCCAGCTGGTGCCGGTACGGGATGACGCCGGCCTGCTCCCAGCGCGTCCGCAGGAACTCGGGCGTCAGCAGCCGATCGGGGTGAGGCAGCGGGGAAAGGCGCAGGCCCTCCAGTGCAAGCTCGAACCGCCGGGCGGCCTCGGCAGGGTTGCGGTGCGCGTGCAGCAGCGCCTGCAGCCAGCGCGACCGCGGGGGGCCGAAGAGTTCGAGCTCGACCGTGGCCCTGCCCGGGAGGTGCAGCGTCCGGTGGAGGTAGCGGGGCGGCGGGGAGGCGAAGACGGGCCGGGCGTAGTGCCGAGCCGCCGATCCGGCCGACCAGAGCAGGGCAGGGTCGATGCGGGGGAACGCAACGGCCAGCACGTCACCGGAGGTCATGGCACGGGTAGTTTGCGCGGGGCGGGCCCCTAGTTGCCTCAAAACAAAAGGTACCTGAACGGAGATACGTTGCCTCATAACGAAACGTACTCAACCGGGACCCTCCCTCCGGTTCGGGGGTCTTGGGACCGACCGGTAGCCTCGCCGAGGTAGGC
>JBFMCJ010000094.1 GCA_040754675.1 Bacillota bacterium | reverse complement strand
AACCAGGAGTTCTCTGACCAGGTCCAGCAGTGGGGACAGGCTAATGGTGTCGACGTCGCGGTAGAAAACATCTCTCAGAAGGATCTGGACTATAAGCTGGCCATTGCGGCAGAGAAGGGAACCGGAGCCGATATCGCCATCCTCCCCGCAGCTGCACCGGTGCTCTACTCCCACGTGTTGGTAGACGTTTCTGACGTGGTGCGCGACATCGAGAGGGAGCAGGGGGCGGATCCGTTCTGGCCGAGTGCAGCGGCACAAGCTCGGGTGGGCAAGCAGTGGAAAGCGATTCCTTACTACGGCCATGCCCACACCTTTGTGGTGCTAAAAGGAGCCTTTGACAAAGCGGGGATTCCGTTCCCTGATACGTGGGACCAGGTGATCGAATATGGCTTGAAGCTCCAGCAAGTCGGGTACAGGTATCCATTCGGTCAGTCACTCACCCGCAGCTATGACGGCATACAGTTCTGGAACTCCATCTGGTGGAGCTACGGTGGACACCTGGTGAAAGAGGACGGCACTACGCTGACCTTTGACTCCCCCGAGACCCGCAAAGTCCTTAACTTGGTGGTCGACATGTACCGCAAGTACAGGTTGATCCCGCCAGGCGCCACGGGGTGGGACGATGCGGCCAACAACACCATTTGGATGACCGGGCAGCTCGCCATGACTACCAACTCGCCGAGCGTTTACTATGCAGCCAAGCGGCAGCGCCCGGACATCGCGGAGCAGACCTTCCACATCAAGTTCCCGGCGGGACCGGTACGCCGGGCCGCTTACGCCACGGCCTTCTCCGTCGGGATCTTCAGGGAGACCAGGTATCCCGAGCAGGCGAAGAGCCTCCTGCGGTACCTCTTCCGCCCGGAGAACTACCGGAGGTTCATGGTGGCGGCCGAAGGGGCGATTTCGCCCATGGTGCGCAGCTTCATGAGCGATCCGCTTTGGAGTGACCCCCACCTCGCCGGCGCGGTGGAGCAGATGCCGTTCGTGCTGTACCCGGGCTGGCCTGGCCCGGTAACCCGCCAGGCAGCTGAGGTGCTCAACCAGCGGGTCATGATCGACATGGTCAGCCGCGTGGTAGCGGAAAACCTGACGCCCGAAGCTTCCTTGAGCGAGGCACTGCAGCGGATCAAGGCGATCTACGGGGAGAAGTAGACACCTTCGGTAGAACCAACCCCGATTATCCGGCCCGGAGGGAGCATGCGGTAGGGCCCTCCAGGAGAAACGCCGCGGCCCCCGGGCCGGAATCACCACTAGGTGTGGAAGAGGAGGAAATCCAGGCGTGGGCGGAACCCCCGAGACCCTGGCCCTGGAGGGCGCCCGAGTTGGATCCGCCACCCGGAGACGAGACGCCGTCGAGGGATGGATTTTCGTACTGCCGCTCGTCGCCTTGCTCCTTGGGTTCGTCTTTTACCCGTTCTTCGGCGCCATCTGGCTGAGCCTCAACCAGAAGGTCATCGGGGCTCCGGCGCACTGGGTGGGGATACGAAACTACGTTGAGCTGCTGCATGACCCGGTTTTCCTCCGGGTCCTGCGCAATACGGTCACCTATGTTGTGGGTGCGGTGAGCTTGAAGCTCATCTTTGGCATGCTGATGGCACTGGTGCTCAACCAGCAGTTCCGCCTCCGCAACCTGTTTCGCGGCGTCTACCTGCTTCCATGGGTCGTTCCCACGGCCGTCAGCGCGCTTGCCTGGACATGGATGTTCAACGACGTCTACGGAATCATCAACACGTTGCTGATACGGGCAGGCCTCATCGACTGGGGACTTAGCTGGCTGGGTGATTACCGCCTTGCAATGGTTGCGATCATCGCGGTGGACGTGTGGCGAGGCATGCCATTCTTCGGCGTAACGTTGCTGGCCGGGCTTCAGACGGTCCCAACGGAGTTGTATGAGGCTGCGCGAATCGATGGGGCTTCGCCGTGGGTGCAGTTCTGGCGCGTGACCCTTCCTCAGATCCGACACGTCGCTCTGATCACGACCATCCTATCAGCGGTGTGGACCTTCGGGGAGTTCCAGATCATCTACATCCTCACTCGGGGGGGGCCTGGAAACGCCACGCACGTTTTTTCCACCTATACATACGAGGTCGCATTCAGCAGCGCCAATCTGAGCAAAGGGGTGGCCGTGTCACTCTTCGTGTTACCTTTTCTGGCAGGAGCCATTTACTTGCTGGTCCGCCACATGGAACGGAGTGAGCTAGCGTGAAGAGGGGGATGCTTCGCTGGTACGTCAGTAGAACGCTAACGCTGTACCTGCCCCTGGCACTGTTTGCTCTCATCACGCTCCTTCCGTTTTACTGGATGCTGATTACGTCTTTGAAGCGGGATCAGGAGCTTTACTCCTTCGACGACCCACTGTGGGTCAAACGGCCTACGCTTATGTCGTATGCCAGGCTCCTCAGCACGACTCCTTTCGTCCACTGGTTCAAGAGCAGCGCGATAGTTGCCCTCACCTCGGCGACCATTGCATTGCTCATAGGTGCCTTGGCTGGTTTTGCCATTGCCCGGCTACGCTTTCCCGGGCGCTATCATTTGAGCCAGACGGTACTTCTCACGTATCTCGTCCCACAAACCCTGCTGTTCATCCCCATGTACGACATCTTTTACCGGCTGCGATGGCTTGACACCTACCTGAGTCTCATCATGTCCAGCCTGACTTTTGTGGTTCCCTTCGCCACGTGGCTGCTCATTGGCTACTTCCGAAGCATTCCCAAAGAGATCGAGGAGTGCGCCCAGATCGATGGCGCCACAAAGCTACAAACCCTATGGCGCATCGTCCTGCCCTTGTCGGCCCCAGGCCTGGTTTCGGCGGGGCTGTTCGCCTTCACGCAGGCCTGGAACATGTTCATCTATCCCCTGGTCTTCATCAGTTCGCCCGAGAAAAAGACAATCCCGGTGGGTATCTCGGCCCTGCAGATGGGTGACGTCTTCCTTTGGGGGCAGTTGATGGCTGCAGGCGTCCTCGCGTCGGTGCCGCTCGTCGTATTCTACACGTTTTTTCAACGTTACATGGTTGAAGGCCTTACCGCAGGGGCGGTGAAGGGGTAGGATCCATAAGTCCCCTCAACGCCCCAGCTAATCCGGATGCCGACGAAAGGAGCTAGAGCAGGTGTTCGAGGCAGGTGTCGTTACCATCAACGGGCCTCCTGAGGCGACTGAGTGGGACTGGAGCCTTTCGGCGCGTCCCATCGATGACGAGGTGATCCGTCGTCTTCGTCTCAAGGCTTACGAACTCAGGCGGGACGTTATCGAGATGGTTCACCGGGCAGGTCAGGGACACCCGGGGGGGTCGCTGTCGGCTGCGGAGATCGTGACGGCTCTCTACTTTTACATCATGCGGCACAACCCCCGAGACCCGGCGTGGCCGGCGCGGGATCGCTTCATCATGTCCAAGGGTCACGCCTGCCCCGTCTGGTACGCGGCGCTGGCCCACTGCGGTTACTTCCCCCGGGAGACCCTATGGACGCTTCGCCGCACGCACTCTATCCTCCAGGGCCATCCCGTCATGAAGACACCAGGCGTGGATTTCACCACGGGTTCGCTGGGCCATGGCCTGTCAGCCGGCCTCGGGATGGCGCTAGGGGCCCGGTATCAGTCCGAGCCGTACCGGGTCTACGTGCTGATCAGCGACGGCGAGATGCAAGAAGGCCTCACCTGGGAAGCTGCCATGGCTGCAGCGCATTACCGGGTCCGTAATCTCATTGCCATCCTGGATTACAACGGGCTCCAGATCGACGGGAACAACCACGAGGTGAACGACATCGAGCCCGTGGTAGACAAGTGGAAGGCGTTCGGCTGGCGGGCACGTGAAATCGATGGCCATGACATGCGCGAAGTGCTGATGGGACTGCAGTGGGCCCGCAAAGCCGGTGGCCCTGCGATTGTCATCGCCCACACGGTGAAGGGCCGGGGCGTCTCCTTCATGGAGCACGATGTGGAGTGGCACGGGAAAGCGCCGGACGCCGATGAACGCAACCGAGCAATTGACGAGCTGGAGCGGGCGAGGAGGGCGCTGCAGTGAACGTGTCGATGGCCGAGCGGGCGGCCTTACGAAAGCCGATCGCCACCCGGGACGCTTTCGGAAAGGCTTTGGTCAGGCTTGGTGAGTCCAACCCCGACGTCATCGTCTTTGATGCGGATATCGCCAAGTCGACCAAGAGCGCCGCCTTCCACACGCGGTTTCCCGACCGTGCTTTTGACGTGGGCATCGCCGAGCAGAACATGATGACAGCAGCCTCCGGCCTGGCCACGACGGGCAAGATCGTGTTCGCCACGACTTACGCCGTGTTCGCGTCAATGCGGGCCTGCGAGCAGATCCGCACCTTCATCTGCTACCCCAAGACAAACGTGAAAATCGCAGCAAGTCACGGTGGGCTGCAGGTTTCGTCGGATGGGGCAACTCACCAGGCCACCGAGGATCTGGCGATCCTGCGGTCGTTTCCGAACATGACCATCCTCAACCCCGCCGACGATCTCTCCACGGAGTGGGCAGTTTTCGCAGCGGCGGAGTACTTCGGCCCCGTCTACATCCGCCTCACGCGGAATCCGGTGCCGCCAATCTACGAGGACGTGGCGGGCTTTGTCATCGGGCGCGCAAACGTCCTACGCAGTTCCCCGAAGGATCAGGTTAGCTTAATCGCCACGGGCCTGATGGTTAGCAAGGCCCTGGAGGCCGCTGAGCGTCTTGAGGCGGTGGGGGTGGCGGCCCGCGTCATCGATGTGCATACCATCAAACCGATCGATCGCCAAACGATAGCGACTGCCGCTCGTGAGACGGGAGGGGTCGTAACCGCCGAAGACCATCAAATCACAGGGGGGCTTGGTAGCTCGGTCGCCGAGGTTCTGGGTGAAGAACATCCAGTGCCAATGGAACGGATCGGACTCCGGGATGCCTTTGGCGAGTCAGGAGACCCCGAGGAGCTCTTCACTCTCTACCAGATGAACACCGAACACATCGTCGAGGCGGCACTTCGAGTGATTCGCAGGAAGCCAAGCCGGCCGCATGCCGCCGAAGTTCGCTGAGAGACGAGGAGTGGTCGTACAAATGTCGCAGCACATCCCGCAACATCGGACCGCCATCGTCACGGGCGCCGGGTCTCGCAGGGGCATCGGGCGAGCCATCTGCACAGAGTTGGCCTCAATGGGGTACCACGTTGTGGCAGCCGATCTTGACCTTCCAGGATGCCAGGAGGTCGCGGAAGAGTGTTCACGGCTTGGGCCCGAAGCGATGGCCGTACGCTGTGACGTCACCAGCCCAGACAACGTTGAAGCTATGGTGCTCGCGACTCTGGAGCGGTTCGGGCGAATCGACGTGCTGGTGAACAACGCCGGAATCACGCAGCGAGCCGTTGTGACGGAAATCGAACTGGCTGACTGGGAGCGCATTCTCAAGGTCAACCTCACCGGGGCGTTCCTGTGCACACGTGCGGTCCTCCCTTACATGAAAGCGCAGGGATACGGGCGCATCGTCAGCATCAGCTCCGTATCCGCCAAGCAGGGAGGCGGGGTATACGGCGGGGCACACTATTGCGCCGCGAAGGCCGGGATCCTGGGATTCACCAAGGCGGTCGCGCGGGAGATGGGGCCGTATGGCATTACCGCCAACGCCGTCTGCCCCGGTCTGGTTGCCACCGACATCCGAGGGGGCCTTGAGCCGCAGGAGGTTCAGCAGCAACTCACGCGGCACCTTCCCATTCCTCGAATGGCTCAACCATTTGAGGTGGCCGCGGCGGTGGCTTTCCTCGCCTCTGACCGGGCTGCGTACATCACGGGAGAAGCGCTAGATATCAACGGCGGCCTGTATTTCGATTGATGCCTTGGCCGGTGGCGTTTCGGCCTGCATGTCTGAGAGGGGATTGGAAGCGTTGCGCTCCATCGTGCTGGTGGGAACGAGACAGCTGGAGCTTTGTGAGAAGGCCGAGCCCTCACCCGGCCCCGGGGAGGTGAAGGTGCGGGTCTCATATACGGGAATATGCGGGTCGGAGGTCCACGCTTATCTGGGAACCCATCCGTTTAGACGCCCGCCGGCGGTGCTCGGCCACGAGCTGTCAGGGGTAGTGGTGGAAATAGGCCACGGAGTGATGGGAGTGGAGACCGGCGCACGCGTTACAGTGGAACCCCAGATCCCGTGCGGCTCGTGTGCATACTGCAAGGCCGGGGATTACAACCTGTGCTCCTCCAAGGTGGTGCTCGGTACCACGTCGTGGCCGGGCTCCTTCGGGCAGTACGTCGTGGTGCCGGTCAGCACGGTGGTACCGCTACCAGAGATGATCTCCCTCGAGGTCGGGGCAACGGTTGAACCCCTCGCGGTCGGAATCCACGCAGTGCGGCTGGCCCGGCCCCACATCGGGGACAGCGCTTTCGTGTTGGGCTCTGGTACCATCGGACTCGTAACCATTGCGGCGCTGAAGGCGGCAGGCATCAGTCCGATCATCGCCTCTGACATCGAGGAGTTCAACCTCACCAAGGCCCTGGAGATGGGAGCCACGGAGGTGGTGCACGCGCGCAAGGAAGACGTGGTTGCTCGCGTTCACGAGCTCACAGGTGGGTTAGGCACGCATTACAGCTTCATCACGGTAGGTGTCCCGACGGCTATCCAAACGGCGCTGGATGTGACGCGGCGAAAGGGGACCGTCGTGGTGATTGCTTTGTTCGAATCGGCTCCGTCCTTTACCGCCTTTTCGCTCGTTTCAAGCGAGCGGCAATTGGTCGGGAGCCAGATGTATACCCGGGAAGACTTTCAGGCGGCCGTCAATTTGCTGGCAACCAAGAGGGTGGACACGAGACCCCTGATAACGCACCGCTTTTCCATAGAGGAGTACAGCTACGCGTTCGAGGTTGCGGCAAACCGCGTAGAGCCGTGTGCAAAAGTCATGTTCCAGTTGGCCGAAGGCTAGCCGGACATTTCGCAGCTAAGGCATTACTATTTCCTGGAAACCCGGCATCTGTGGCAGGAGGAAGGCAAGCGGAGGGCGGGGTTGTTTCCGTCTGTCGACCAGACGAAGGCCTCCGCCAAGCCGTAGCGCTGGAGCAAGGCCTCCAGGCGAGCTCGCACCTGCGGGCTGGTTTCAGGCGGTAGCGGCCGAGTTGCCCGCGCAGGCGGGCGACCTCGGGGTCCAGCTTGGCCAGCTTGCGTTGGCGGTTGCGCCGCGTCGCGCGGTGCTCCCCCGAGGAGACGACGAACGAACGGCGCAATGAGCGAATCTTTGCCTGTGGCTCCTCTGGCGACGGAAGTCTCCCCTCGCCGGCCAGGGTCCTGGACTTCTTCAGGGAGGCGAATCAGGCTCTCTTGCGCCTGGCGGCAGGTGACCTCGATCGGCCTGCCACCTCCCCGTCCCGCACCTACCAGACGGTGGGCGGCGGGCTGTTGCGCATGCTCTACCACGCGGGATACCACCTGGGGAAGATCATGACGCTCCGGGCGTTGCTCGGCAGACCGAGGCTCCTGGGCTGAGGCTCACCGCGGTGGCGCTGCGGGCTGCCGGGCCGGCGTTGGCTGCCTTCAAGCTCCTCGCGATGCTGGGCGATGATCGTACTGCAGCCGGTACTGGAGCGACTCCGACCTGTCGCGGGAGCGTGACCAGACGTGAAGCGGAAGACCTGGCAAGCGCTGGCACTTGTGCCGTTCATCATCCTGGGCGCGCAGTGGGCGTCGTCCGTGCGCGCCGCCCGGACTCCTACGGAAATGCGGCCCGCTCCTTCGCCCCTCGAGGCTTACACCGGGTTCTCCCTCGTAGCGGGTGACCCCGTCAATACGCTGACAGGGAAGTACTTCCTCGAGCACACCGATCTCGAAGTGCGAAGCGTCGGGATCGACTTCAAGTTCACACGCATTTACGGTTCAGGGGAGGGCGATACCTGGAATGGTCCCTTCGGTCCCGGTTGGACCCACCGGTACAACCGCCGGCTGGAGATGAACTGGGACTACTCGATGCAGGTACTGCAGGAGAACGGCTTCCGGACGCTCTATGCGTTCATTCCCACGGGGGTCGAGAGGGTCAAATCGTTCGACGGAGACCCGTATATCGAGATCCCTCTGGACAAGGGCTACTTCAAGGCTTCCGTGTACAATCCCAACCACTTGGTGCGCAATCCCGACGGCAGTTACACGGAGTGGACGCTCGACGGGATCGCCTACCACTTTGCCGGCTACTGGGCGGGCTGGCGGAAGAACCAGTCTGCTCTTGCCGGCCGGCTCGTCGCGATGACGGACATCTACGGCAACCGGATGAGCTTCCGCTACGACGACCTGGGCCGGCTGGTCGAGATCGTGGATACCGCAGGGCGCGCCTATCGGCTGCGATACGATGGCGAGCGCGTCGTGGAACTTCAGGATCCCATGGGCGGTGTCGTCCAGTACGGCTATGACGCATCCGGCCGGCTCACCACCGTCATCGATCAGGAGGGCGGCAGCTGGAGGTACCGGTACGACGATCAGGGCCGTCTCATCGAGCGTTCCGACCCCGAGGGGTTTGCGCTCCGCTACTCGTACGACGAAGAGGGCCGGATGAAGTACGTACGGCTCCCGGACGGCTCGGTCCTCGAGGAGTGGGTCTACGAGTGGTCCGATAGAGTTCGGCGCTCGACCTTACGGCGTTCAGAGGGCGGCCGCACCATCTACACCTACGAGGACATCCCTCCGTGGTCGTGGACGCTGACGTCCGTCGAGCAGCAACCTGCAACCGGGGGCTCGCGCCAGTACGAGCCCGCCCCTGTGGCTCCCGATCCCTTGAGGGAGTTGTTCGGCGAGATCTACACGGAGTGGAACGTCCTCCAGAGGCTGTCGAGCTCACCTGAGCAGTCCGGCTTCCGCGTGGTGTCGAAGAACCACTACGGGCGTCCGAATGCGCTCCTTGATCCAGACGGTAACGAGGTGAAGCTCCACTACAACGAGTATGGCAAAATCGTCGGCCTGCGCGGCCCCGACCTGGACCTCACCGTCACTTATGACCGGCGAGGGCAGGTGGAGACGGCCAGGCGGTCAGCGACAGGCCGGGAGAAGCGGAAGTATGCCTACGATGAGTACGGCAACGTGGTTCGCTTCACCGATTACACCGGGGAAGTCTACCAGTTTTCGTACGATCTCCTGGGCCGGCTGCAGAGCATTCGGTATCCAAACGGCGACACGGCCCACTTCGTCTATGACCGCCTGGGTCGCACCGTGATGGCTTTTTATCCGCACGACGGCATATACACATACGAGTACGAGCCGGACGGAAATCTCAAGGCCATGACGCTTCCCGACGGCACGACCTATACTTGGCAGTACGACGGGCTGGGGCGGGTCATCGGGCGAGACGCCCGCGGGCGGTCGGGCGAATCACTCGGCGAGGTGGGCCGCTAACCGGGTCAAGGTCGGCAAGGACGAGATCGCCGAGCACCCCCAGGAGATGGTCGGGGCGCCGGGATTTGAACCCGGGACCTACTGCTCCCAAAGCAGTCGCGCTACCAAGCTGCGCCACGCCCCGCCGGCTGGCACCATCGTACGCCACGGCGGCTGGCTCGTCAACGCGCACGCCTTCTGTGCCGCTTTTCCGCCGGTCATGGCCTTCCCCGGTCGTGGCCAGACTGAAAGGGGAACCGGTCATCCGACCGCCCTCTCGCGCACCGCGGGTGACCGGCCCGCATCCAGTTGGTTACGGGCGAGGTGCCTCGGGAAGTGGAAATCCAGGGCGACGACCGGCAGGGTGCCCGATCGCCGGGCAGGTCCGGCTCTGACGGGGCCGCCGTCGCGCAGGCCGCCATCCGGTGGACGGCCATCGTCATCATCGTGCTTGCCATCCTCTATTTCCTCGCGCGCTACATCGTGCCGCTGCTGCCCCGCGCCTGACCGGCCGGCAGACGCGGGGCTCCTGGGACGCCACATAGAGGCGGCCGGTTCCCCGCAGGGGATTTCCGGTTACGGCCGAACAACAAAGACCATGGCTCCGGCTCGAACCTCACCAACGCAGGGGATCACCGGGCGTGAAGGCGGTCCCCGCAGCCTGTGGGCGGCTTACCTCATGCTGGCCGGGGCGCCCCTCTTCTGGGCCGGCAACTGGGTCATCGCGAGGGCCCTGGTGCCCTACGTAACGCCGCTCGAACTCACGTGGGTGCGGTGGGTCCTCGGAGGTGCCGCATTGCTGGCGTTCATCCGCTGCCGGGAAGGGCAATTACCCGGACTTTCCTCATCCCTCCGGGCAGGGGTGGCTGTGGCCGGCGGCCTCGGCATGATAGCGTACACGCTGCTGCAGTACGAGGCGCTGCGCCACACGCAGGCCATCAACGGCACGCTCATCTTCACGGCAACCCCGGCCTTCACCCTGATCCTGGCGGCCGTCTTCCTTCACGAGCGGTGGAGTCCAGCGCAACTGGCCGGCATCCTGCTGACGCTGTTGGGCGTGGCCGTCATCCTGGGAGGCGGGTCGCCACTGGCTCTGTCAGGGCGGCTTTCGGTCAATGCCGGCGATGCGATGATGCTGGTGGCCAGCTGGGCCTGGGCGGGCTACACGGTCATCGCCCGCGTGCTGACACGCCGCATCTCCGCCATCACCCTCACCGCCTACGCGATGGTCGTGGCGGCTGTCGCCCTGGCGCCCTTTCAAGCGTGGCAGTGGCTGGCCGGGCGGGGAGGGCTGCCGGCGTTTCTCACCCCGGGCGTCGATGCGGCC
>JBFMCJ010000093.1 GCA_040754675.1 Bacillota bacterium | reverse complement strand
CTGCCCGTCCGCCGCGTTCGGCCGTCGTTTTCGACGTGAGCGGCGAGACCATCGGGACCGTGGGCGCCCCCCACGCTCCGTTCGTCCCTCTCCGATCGATTCCCCGCCCCCTCATCGACGCCGTCATCGCCACCGAAGATACACGCTTCTTCCGCCACCCCGGCATCGACCCCATCGGCGTGGCGCGGGCCATCTGGACGAACCTCCGGGCGCGCACGGTCGTGCAGGGCGGGAGCACCATCACCCAACAGCTGGCGCGCACGCTGTTCCTCTCGCCTCAGAGAACGGTGCTGCGCAAGCTGGACGAGGCGGCCCTTGCCCTGATGCTGGAGTTGCGGTTTCCCAAGGAACGCATCCTGGAACTGTACCTCAACCGCGTCTACTTCGGCGAGGGCGCCACCGGGGTGGGGGCGGCGGCCCTCACCTACTTCGGCAAGAGCCCCGAGCAGCTGACGCTGGGCGAAAGCGCCCTGCTGGCCGGGCTCATCCGGGCGCCTTCCGCCCTCTCCCCCTACCGCAACCTGCAGGCGAGCCTCGAGCGCCGAAGTGTCGTCCTCAGCCGCATGGTGGAGGTAGGCTTCATCTCGCCCCGGCGGGCGCGCGAGGCAGAGGCCGAGGAGGTGCGCCTGGCGGGCGTTCGGGGAGGGGTGGCGCCGTGGTTTCTTGATTACATCGGCCCGCTCCTGGAGGAAAGGTTCGGGTTCAATTTGGTGCTGCGGGGAGGCCTGCGGGTGCACACCGGCTTCGACCTGCGGATGCAGCGAGCCGCAGTGCGAGCTCTCGGCAACCGCCAGGGCGCCATCGTGGCCATCGATCCCCGGACCGGGGACATCAAGGCGATGGTGGGCGGGAGGGATTACCTGGAAAGCCAGTTCAACCGCGCGACCAACGCCCGCCGCCAGCCGGGGTCGGCGTTCAAGCCGTTCGTCTACGCCGTCGCCGTCGAACAGGGCTGGCCCATGAACGCCATTGTCCAGGATGTCCCGCAGAGCTTCAGCGAATACCGACCGCGGAACTTCGCCGACCGCTACTGGGGCCCGGTGACCATGAAGCACGCCCTGGTGATGTCGTTGAACGTCGGCTCGGTATGGCTTGCGTCGCAGGTGGGCATCGACCGGGCGCTTCAGTTGGCTTCGGCCCTGGGGATCAGCACCATCACCCCGCAGGACCGGCACCTTGCCGTGACGCTCGGCGGCCTGCGCCTGGGCGTGACACCCCTCGAGATGGCCCGGGCGTTTGCGGCGTTCGCGGCGGGAGGGGTGTGGAGGCCGGCCCGGGCGTTCGTGCGGGTCGTGGACGAGGATGGGTTTGTCTGGTTCCAGGCCCCGCCTCCCGAAGGCCGGCGAGTGCTCAGGCCCGAGGTGGCCTACTTGCTGACGAACATGCTCGTGGATGCCCTCAACCGGGGCACCGGCCACCTGGCGCGGCTCGAACGCCCGGCCGCCGGCAAGACCGGCACCACCGACCGCCTGATCAGCGCCTGGTTCGTGGGCTATACGCCCCAGCTCGTGGCCGCCGTGTACATCGGCAACGACGACGGCACCCCGGTCGGCGGCACCGGTGGGGTGCTGGCAGCGCCCATCTGGAAAGCGTTCATGGAGGAGGCGCTGGCGCAGGAGCCTCCCGTCGACTTTCCCGTGCCGGACAACGTGGTGACGGGTGTCCCGGTGGACGTCTTCTCGGGGCGGCGCGCCGCGGGCCTGTGCCGTTTTGTCGAGCATGACGCCTTCGTGAGGGGGACGGAACCCACCTTCTGGTCGGCGTGCGTGGTGGGGATCCAGCCGCCGGGCCGGGGCGCGCGCCCTCCCGAGCCGTTTGCCGGTTCGGAGGCGCCGCTGGGGCCGGAGGAGGCCGGCCCGGGGGCACCCGCGGCCCCTACCGACTCTCTGCCGCCAGAAGGCTAGCCGGGCCGGAGATCTCTGCCCGTGCGGGTACGAGCTGGCCGGCCTCCTTCGCATCCGTCTCCCCGAGCGGGCGGATGCGCAAGCTGGCGCGGCCCTCCCCGACAGGCAGGTTGTCGAAGCGTACCTCACCGAGCCATCCCGGCAGCCGGCCGCCGGTTCGCACCTGCCCCGACAGGCCGTCGACCTCGAGCCCTGTCAGCGCCGCCACCACAAGGAACGGCGCGGCGGCCGCCCACGCCTGCGGCGAGCACGCCGTCGGATACGGAACGGGCGGCCCCTCCTCGGGGCCGAACCCGCAGAAGAGCTCGGGCAGCCTCGAACCTTCGAAGTGCGCGGACGCGTCCAGCAGGCCTCGCACCACCCGGGCCGCCTCCTGGACGAACCCGTAGCGGCTCAGCCCGGCCGCGGCGATCGCGGTGTCGTGGGGCCAGACGGAACCGTTGTGGTAGCTCATCGGGTTGAAGCGGATCTGGCCGGCGGCCGCCGTGCGCACACCGTACCCCGAAAAGAGTGCCGGCCCCGTGAGGTGCGCTGCGACGCCAGGAGCACGCCGCTTTGGCACGATGCCGCCCCACAGGGCGTGACCGGGGTTGGACGTGATGGCGGCCACCGGCCGCTTGTCGGCGTCCAGGGCGTGGGCGTAGAAGCCCTGGTCCTCGAGCCAGAAGGAGCGGTCAAACCGCTCGGCAAGCTGCGAAGCCTTCTCCTGCAGGGCATCCGCCTGACCGGCACGGCCCAGCCGGCGTGTCAGGGTGGCAAGTGACCGGTACGCCTGGTAGGCGTACGCCTGCACCTCCACGAGCGCGACGGGCGGGCGGGCCAGCTGCCCGTCAGCGTGCCAGACGGAGTCCCACGAGTCCTTCCAGCCCTGGTTGTCCAGCCCCGCCCACGAGCGGCGCCGGTACTCGATGAACCCATCGCCGTCGAGGTCCCCGTACCGCTCCATCCACTCGACGGCCTTCCAGACCGCGTCTTCAATGGTGGCGAACGTCTGCCGGTCCCCGGTGGTCAGGGTGTAGTCCGCCGCCAGCGCGGCGAAAAGGGGGGTGGCGTCGACGGTGCCATAGTAGGGGCGGTGGGGGATCAGCCCGAGGCGTGCCGCCTCTCCGAAGCGCAGCTCGTGCAGGATCTTGCCGGGCTCCGCATCGGTCCAGTCGTCCGAGCGGTCCGCCTGATACCGCGCCAGCGTCAGGAGCACCCCCCGGGCGAGGTGCGGTGCGAAGGGGAGCACGAAGTAAGCGGCCCACAGGCTGTCCCGGCCGAACGGCGCCGCAAACCAGGGAATGCCGGCCACCGGGAACGGCCCGTCCCCGAAGTCGGCGACCAGGGCCCGCAGGTCCTCTCGCCCCCGGACGAGCAGCCGCCGGAGGCTTTCGTCCTGCACCTCGATGCCTGCCATCGCGCTGTCCCAGGCCCGGTAGCTGCCGGAGAGCTCCTCCATGGCGCGCCCGGCCAGGCCCTCCAGAGGGCCGGGCGGCTCGGGCAAGGGCGCTTTTGTACCTTCGTGAGGCGCAAGCCACACGACCACCCGCCGGCTCTGGCCCGGCCCCAGATTCAGCTTCCACGAAAGCGATAGCCGCCCCGCGCCCTCGGCCCGGGCAACAGCGTCCTGAGAGGCAGCCACCACGAGACAACGCTCCATGCCGCCAGCTCCCCGGTAGCCGAGCACCCACCGCCGGCCCTCCGGACGCGGCTCCTCGCTTTTCCCTTCTGGCCCCGGGGCGTGGTTTCGCACGACCATGATATCCTTGAAGTCGGCGCCGAGCTGCACCCGCCACTCGAACTCCACGGGCTCGTGACCGTAGTTGGTCAGGCGCGCTTCATCCACAAAGGCGTGCCCGTCGGCCACCAGAGTCCGGTCGACTCCCAGGGAGTGGGCCATGCGGGGCCGGCCGGCCGCCGTAGACCCGCGGTTTGCCATGAAGACTCGGTACGCAAAGGGCGCAAGCGGAGCCGCTTTCAAAACCTTCAGGTCCTCGTCGCCGTCCCCGATCCCGACCCGGTAGGAGGAGAGGTACCGGGTATCCCGGGCGAACAGGCCGAGGGCATCTGCGCCGGTGCACTCGCCGGAGGGCGACAAAACGGCAAACAACGCGCCTTCATTGATGACGAGCTGTGCCACTGCCAGTCTCCTGCCCCTTTTCTCAGCCGCAAACGAACCGCCTGGCCGGTGCCAGAAGGCTGCACCCGCCAGGCGGTCTCACGTACCTGCGCCCCAAAGGCCCTGGAAGGCGTAGGGCCGCTTCTCTTAGCGCTTGGAGTACTGCGGCGCCTTGCGAGCCTTCTTCAGGCCGTACTTGCGGCGCTCCTTCATGCGGGGATCACGCCGCAGCAGCCCCGCTGCCTTCAGCGGCGGCCGCCAGGACGGCTCGATCCGCTCCAGCGCCCTGGCCAGCCCGTGGGCCACCGCGCCTGCCTGGCCCGAAATCCCACCGCCCCGTACCGTGGCCAGCACATCCAGCGAGTCAAGGGCACCGGCCGCCTCCAGTGGCCGGCGAACCAGCGAAAGGAGGGCGGGGCGGTTCTGGAAATACTCGTCGTACTCCTTGCCGTTCACAATGATGCGGCCGGTGCCCGCAACCACACGGACCCGCGCGATGGACTCCTTGCGGCGTCCGGCGACGAGCACCAGCGGCTTTGCACCCACAAGCGTTGACAAATACGTCACCTCACACGTTCAGCGGCTCCGGCTTCTGGGCCGCGTGGGGATGGTCGGCGGTCGCATAGATCTTGAGCTTTTTGATCTGCCGCCGCCCCATCGGGGTATGGGGCAGCATGCCCCAGACGGCCTGCCGGATGACCTCTTCCGGCCGGCGGGCCAGCAAGCTCCGGAGGCTCTCCGTCTTGAGGCCGCCCGGGTGCATGGAGTGGTGCTTGTAGACCTTCTGGTCCAGCTTCTTTCCGGTGACCCGCACGCCCCCCGCGTTGACCACGATCACGAAGTCACCGGTATCGGTGTGCGGCGTGTAATCCGGCTTGTGCTTGCCCCGCAACACGGTGGCGATGCGGCTTGCAAGCCTCCCAAGGACCTTGCCCCGGGCGTCTACCACGTACCACCTGGGCCGGACGTCCTGGGGACGAGCCATCGTTGTCTTGGACGGGTTGACCGGCATAAAGCAGCGGCATCCTCTCGCTTCTTCAGGAGCAGGCACCCGGCTGGCCCGGATAGCCACGCGGCCATTCTAGCCAAAGGCCCGACAGGGTGTCAAGGATCCCGCCGCATCCCCCGAGGCCCGCCGGAGGGGCGCCATAGTGGACGTGGACCAGCACGAGCCCTCGGGCGGGCACCGCGGGTGCGAGCGGGGCCCGGTAGTCTTCGGGATGCTCGAGGGCGTCCAGCACCCGTTCGGCCGGGAGCTTGCCTTCCCCCACCCGCAACAGCGCGCCCACCATCCGGCGTACCATGCGGTACAGGAAGGCGTCGGCCTCAAAACACAACCGCACCCACCTGCCGCCCGGGATCTCCTGCACGTCCACCTGGCACCCGTACAGCGTGCGCCACGTAGTCGCCCCGCGCCGGGTGGGGCTGCCGAAGCCGTCGAAGCGGTGGCGTCCGGTCAGCCGGGCGGTCACCGCCACCATGGCCTCCACGTCAAGCCTCTGTGGCCACCAGAGCGAAAAGCGCCCGAGCAGTGCAGCCTGGCGGGGGTGCTGCAGCACGTGGTAGCAATAGATCCGGCTGGTCGCGTCCCGCCGTGCGTGAAAGCCCGCCGGGGCCTCGCTTGCTTCGACCACCCGCACCGAGGCCGGCAGCCGGTGGTTGAGGGCGGGGGCGATGCGTTCAACGGGGATGGGGCTTCTTGTCCTGAAGTGCGCCACCTGCCCCACCGCGTGCACGCCTGCGTCGGTTCGCCCCGCGCCCACCACCGCGATGGGGTGGCCCAAAAGTTCCCGGCCTGCCTGTTCGAGGAGGCTTTGTACGGTCGGCTTTGCGGGATCTTTCTGGCGCTGGAACCCGTAGAGGTCCGTGCCGTCGTACTGCACCGTCAACCTCACGGTTCTCAAAGCCAGACGCTCACCCCGGCCGCTGCCACCAGGAACGCCGCCAGCGTGGCCCAGTCCCGGGCGTGCATTCGAAGCTGGCGCAGCCGGGTGCGCCCCTCCCCGCCCCGGTAGCATCGGGACTCCATGGCCAGCGCCAGTTCGTCGGCGCGGCGAAAAGCGCTCACAAACAGCGGCACGAGCAGGGGCACAAGCGCACGGGCCCGCGCCAGCATCCCCCCGCGATCGAAGGCGGCGCCCCGCGCCATCTGCGCTTTCATGATGCGGTCCGCCTCTTCGATGAGCGTCGGAACGAAGCGCAACGCGATGGTCATCATCATGGCGAGTTCGTGGGCAGGGAAGCCGAACCGCTTGCCGGGGCTCATGAGGCGCTCCAGACCGTCCGTGAGGTCGATGGGGCTGGTGGTCAGGGTCAGGATCGACGCGCCGGCCACCAGCAGGATGAGCCGTACGCCCATCAGGCCGGCACGGTTCAGGCCCTCGGCCGTCAGCCGGAGCGGCCCCCACTGCCAGATGGTGTGCCCTTCCGTCCAGAAGGCGTTCAACACGCTGCTGATGGCGATCAGCACGACGATGGGCCGCAGCCCCCGCAACACCCACCTGGGGGAGAGGTGGGCCACCGCCACCGCCGCGGCCACCATCGCCGCCCCCACGACAAACCCCCACCATGTCTGGATCAGGAACATGAGCACCACGAAGGCAGTGGTCAGGCCGATCTTGGTGCGGGGATCGAGCCGGTGCAAGAAGGAGCTACCGGGGACGTACTGCCCGAGGGTGATCTCCGTGAGCACCCGCTGCCCTCCCCTCCGGCGAAAGGCCGGGAGCCCGGCGCGCGCCCCCTGTGGCCCCGTTGCGCGTCGCCCGGCCCTTCCACCATCTTGCGATTTCGCCCGCCACCTCGTCCACTGTCAGCCGGTCAAGCCTCACGTCGGCGCCCCTGGCGTGCAGTTCGTGGAGGATCCGAACGGCGGCGGGGATGCTCAGGTGGTGCTCCTCCAGAAGCTTCCGGTGGCGCGCAAAGAGTTCCCGGACGGGCGCGTCGACCGCGATCCTCCCGGCGCTCAGCACGAGCGCGCGCTCAGCCACCTGCGCCACCTCGTCCATGTTGTGGGTGACCAGCACGATGGTCATGCCGGAACGGTTCAGCCGCGACAGCAGCCGCAAGAGCTCCCGCCGGCCTCCGGGGTCCAGCCCCGCGGTCGGTTCGTCGAGGATGAGCTTGGAGCAGCCCAGCGCCAGGACCCCCGCAATCGCGGCTCGCCGCCGCTGGCCGCCGGAGAGCTCGAAGGGGGAGCGCCTCGCGAACTCGGCCGGGCGCAGTCCCACCAGTTCCATGGACCGCCTGACCCGCCGGTCCACCTCCTCCGGGCTCAGCCCCGCAGATCGCGGCCCGAACGCGATGTCGGCGTACACCGTCTCCTCGAAGAGCTGGTACTCGGGGTACTGGAAGACAAGCCCCACCTGGAGCCGGAGCTTGCGCAGGTCGGTGCGCCGGTCGCCCACGTCCTGGCCGTCGACGAAGACCGTTGCCGGGCGGGGGCGAATCAGGCCGTTGAGGTGCTGGATGAGCGTGGACTTGCCTGAACCCGTCGGCCCGATGATGGCCACGAACTCCCCGTCGTCCACGTCGAAGCTCACGTCCGAGAGGGCCCGAACAGCCATCGGGGTGTTCGGCATGTACGTGAAGCTCAAGTGACGGACGCTGATGGGCACAGCCATTCCACCAGTTCGTCGGGGGTCATGAGGCCGGGCGGGACGGGCAGGCCGGCGCGCCGCAGGCGCTCGGCCACGGCCGCGGCCGGAGGGATATCCAGGTCGAGCCGGCGCAGCTGCTCCGTTCGGGTCAACACCTCCCGGGGTGTACCCTCCATGGCGATACGGCCCTGTTCCAGGACGATGACGCGGTCGGCCAGCGTCGCTTCGGCCATCTGGTGGGTGATGAGCACCACCGCCACGTTCAGGCGCCGGCGCAACTCCTGCAGGGTCTGGAGCACCTCGGCCTGGCCCAGGGGATCCAGCATGGATGTCGCCTCGTCGGCCACGATGCACGCCGGCTGCATGGCAAGTACCCCGGCGATGGCGACCCGCTGCTTCTGCCCGCCGGACAGGCGGTGCGGCGGGTGCTGGCGGTAGGCGGCCATACCCACCGTCTCCAGCGCCTGCGTGACGCGCTGCTGCAGTTCCGGGTTCGGGACGCCGAGGTTTTCGGGCCCGAAGGCCACATCCTCTTCAACGGTGGTGGCGACAAGCTGGTTGTCCGGGTTCTGGAAGATCATGCCGACCCGGCGCCGGATCTCCCACGTGGCCGCCGGGTCGCGCGTGTCCATCCCGTCCACCAGGACCCGCCCCCGCTGGGGTACAAGCAGCCCGTTGAGGTGGCGGGCCAGCGTGGACTTGCCGGAGCCGTTTCGCCCCACCACCGCCACGATCTCGCCGCGCAACACCTCCACAGTGATCCCGTTCAGCGCGGCAACCGCCGGGGAGTCTCCACCGGCGGCGTACGCAAAGTGGACGTCTTCGAGCCGAATGAGAGCGCTGTCCATTCGCTCCGGTAACTACACCAGCTCGATCACGGACATCGGCGCCGCGTCGCCCCGGCGCGGGCCGAGCTTCACGATACGCACGTAGCCGCCCTGCCGGTTGGCGTACTTGGGCGCCACCTCGCTGAAGAGCTTCCGGACCGCGCCCTTGTCGGTCAAGAACGCCGCCGCCTGCCGGCGTGCGTGCAGGTCCCCCTGCTTGCCCAGCGTTACCATGCGCTCGGCGATGGGCCGGACCGCCTTGGCCTTGGCCAGCGTCGTGCGGATGCGGCCCCGCAGGATGAGCTGCGTCGCAAGGTGCCGGAAGAGCCACCTGCGGTGATCGTACCGGCGATCCAGTTTACGAGCCTTCACCCGTGCTCCCCCGCCATTCCTACTCGTCGTCGGATTTGCGCAAGCTCAAGCCCAGTTGGGCCAGTTTCTCCTTGACCTCCTGGAGCGACTTCTTGCCCAGATTGCGCACTTTCATCATGTCGTCCTCGGTCTTGCGCGTCAGTTCCCCGACGGTGTCGATGCCCGCCCGCTTCAGGCAGTTGTACGAGCGCACCGAAAGCCCCAGTTCCTCGATGGGCATCTCCAGGACGCGGTTGCGCTCCCGCTCCTGGGGGCTTTCCAGCAGCGTCACCTGCTCTTCGGGCCTGGTCAGGTTCTTGAACAGATCCAGGTGCTGCATGAGGATCTGCGCCGCCGAGGAGACCGCGTCCAGGGGGGCGATGGTGCCGTTCGTCCAAAGCTCCAGGACCAGCCGGTCGAAGTCGGTGCGCTGCCCGACACGGGTGTTTTCCACCGTGTAGTTGACCTTCCGGACCGGGTTGAAGATGGAGTCGATGGCCATGACCCCGATGGGTTGCCCCGGCTGCTTGTTGCGCTCGGCAGGTACCCAGCCCCGGCCCTTGACGATGGTCATCTCGATGGAGAGGTGCCCACCTTTTTCAAGGGTGGCGATGACGTGGTCCGGGTTGAGGATCTCCACGTCGGGGCCGACCTTGATGTCCTTGGCCAGCACCGGGCCCTCTCCCGAGGCCTCCAGGCGCGCCGTGACGGGGCCGTCCCCGTGCAGCCGCACCACCAGGCCCTTCAGGTTGAGGATGATGTCGGTCACGTCTTCCCGTACGCCCGGCACGTGCGAGAACTCGTGCAACACACCGTCGATGCGGATGGTAGCCACCGCCGCCCCGGGGAGCGACGACATCAGAACCCGCCGAAGCGAATTGCCCAGCGTGATGCCATATCCGCGCTCCAGCGGCTCCACCACGAACTTCCCGTACGTATCCGTCACTTCCGCCGTCTGGATGGTGGGCCGCTCCAGTTCCAGCATCACTGCCATCTCCACTACCGCCTCCCGTCTGCGTGGCCCAAAAGGATCCCTGGCCGTTAGCGGGAGTAATGCTCGACGACGAGCTGCTCGTGCACGGGCGTGTCGATCTGCTCCCGGGTGGGCGCTGCCAGGATACGGCCCTCCACGCGTTCCGGCCAAAACTCGAGCCACGCCGGAAGGCCTCGTCCGGCCGCGGCCGCAGCGTTCTCCCGGATCAGCGCAACGTCCCGGCTGCCCTCCCGGACCCCAATCACGTCGCCAACCTTCAGCGGATAAGACGGCACGTCCACCCGCCGGCCGTTGACGGTGAAGTGCCCGTGGGTCACGAGCTGGCGGGCCTGCGGCCGCGACACGGCCAGACCGAGCCGGTAGACGACGTTGTCCAGCCTCATCTCCAGAAGCCTCAGCAGCGCCTCGCCCGTAACGCCCTTGCGCCGCGCCGCGTAGCGGAAGTACCGCCGGAACTGCTGCTCCATGAGCCCATAGTAACGGCGCAGCCGCTGCTTCTCCCGCAGGTGCTGCCCGTACTCGGTGGGCTTGCGACGCATCTGGCCGTGCTGCCCCGGCGCATAATTGCGCCGCTCAATGGCGCACTTTTCTGAGTAGCATCGCTCACCCTTCAGAAATAGCTTGACCCCCTCCCGCCGGCAGAGGCGGCAGGCGGGGCCGAGATGGCGTCCCATGTAAGCTTGCCCTCACTCCCCTGACACTCTTTCGCCGTGTCCGTTTTCCGCTGTGTTCGCCGTATGTGCCCGGAGCACCACTAGACACGCCGGCGCTTGGGCGGCCGGCAGCCGTTGTGGGGGATCGGCGTCACGTCCTTGATCGCCGTCACTTCCAGCCCGGCGGCCTGGAGCGAACGGATGGCCGTCTCCCGCCCGGATCCGGGTCCTCGGACCCGCACCTCCACTTCCCGCATGCCGTGCTCC
>JBFMCJ010000092.1 GCA_040754675.1 Bacillota bacterium | reverse complement strand
CCCGGGGGATGCGATGCGTTCTTCTGTGCGCGGGCGCGCCACCCCCTCAGCGACCGCGCTGGTTGTTGAGCTTGGCGGCGCGCTGCGAGCCCACGTGAGCTTCCACGCTGTTGGCTCCGTTCTGCCGCAGGATCTGGGAGGCCTCCTCGATCCGGTTGGTGTCGGTCTGCACCACCGCCAACATCTTACCGGCCTTCAGCTCCTGCTCGAAAGCGCGCCCCCGATCTTCGGGGATGCCGATGTCCAGGAGGCCGCCCGCCACCCCACCGGTTACCGCGCCACCGAGGGCGGCAGCCAGCGGTCCGGCAGCCACGACGGGCCCGATACCCGGAATGGTCAGGGCCCCGATGCCGGCCAGGAGGCCTGCGATGCCGCCCAGGGCTCCGCCCCAGGTAACCCCCTCGTCTACGTCGGCCCCTACCTCGAAGTCACCATCCCGGTCCCCGCCGCCACCTCCCCTTTTCGCGTCACCGCGCGCCAGCACCGAAATCTCGTTATCCCGGAAACCCTTGTCCCGCAGCGCTCGCACTGCCTTCTCGGTTTGTTCCCGGGTGCCAAAGACGCCAATGACCGTTGCCACCTTCGACCGACTCCCTTCGGCTCGTGCGCCTTGCTCTCGGCAGGTTTAGTCTCTCCCCTGCCGAGACGGGTATGCCCTCCGGTGGCTCATGGCTTCCCAGGTCGACAATGATGACGTCCCGGCCTACTTTCAGGACCCGGCTCCAGGGGATCACCACCTCGCCATGACCCCTCCACCCCCTGCGAACCGGGATCACCAGCGCTTCGATCTGGCCTTCCCGCAGATCCACGACGAGATCGGCCTCCCGGACCGGCCCCCACCGGACCCCCTGTGAGAGGTCCACGATCTCCTTCCCGACCAGTTCGCTCATCAACATGGCGGCGTCGAACGGACCCTTATGCGAATCGCCAGGCGGTCATGACGAGAAGCGACACAGGCTCATCGTAGAAAAGGTCCAGCCGTCCCTCGTCCCACCGGCCCAGGCGAAACCCGATGGTCACGAAATCGCCCAGGGACCAGCCGGCCTCGGCAAAAACGTAGGGCCGGGGAACAGCGCCGCTCCACTTTCCGGCGACCCGTACGCCAGGGGGCGGCCACCCGCGGGAGCTGGTCCCGGGCGGCGCCCGCCCAACCTCCAGCCGGACGATGCCCGGGTCCGGCCTCCAGGCCGTCCTGACGTACCATCCGCCGCCGGGCCGCACCTGCCCGGCCCACTGCACGCCGGCGTCAGCGTCGAGTTCCAGCGCAAGCGAACCGGTCTTGCTTTCGTAGCCGACGCTGAAGTCCGACCTGAAGGACGCCCCGTCGGCCGCGGCCAGTTCGGCCGCCAGCCCGAAAGCCAGTGCTCCTGAGCCGGCGCGGAGGGTCAACCCCGCTTCGGCTTTGCCGCGCGCTCGCCCGCTCACGAGGTCCTGCGTCGCCTCGCCGGAAACCCACCCTCCGACCGGCCCTTTCCCCCTGGCCCACGACCACCGCCCCTCGACGGTGGCGCGGCCACGGGCAGGCGCTCTTTCTCCCCAGAGGGGAGAGTCAAACGCGGGGCTGAGCGCGTATCCTTCCAGCCGCCACCCGGGGCGCGCGCCGGCCTTGCGCAGGCGGACGAACGCCGCCCACCCGTTTTCGACGGTGAGTTCGTCCCCATCCCGCTCGGCCCGCTGGGAGACGCCGACCTCGGCCGTCAGTTCCGTCCCCGTTGCGGGCTTGAGACGAAACCCACCGGCGAGAGCGGCCTCCACACGGCGCACATCGATGGGTGGCCGAGTGACGAAGTCCAGCCGGTGCAGGCCCGTATCGGCCACCACCACCTGTGCTTCTGCGTTGCCCGACCCCAACCGCAGGGCCCAGGCGTCTCCGGCCACGCGTCGCGCGTGGGTGTACCAGAGAGGAGCCTGCCGTACGCAAAGCGCCCCAGCCTCGAACCGCCCCGACGTCAGGCGGGCGGCCCAGGCCCGCGTCGCTTCGTCCAGGACGGTGCCGTCCACGAGCCCGAGGGCCCCCGGAAAGTCCGGGTAACGCTGGCCACGGCTCACCTCGACGTGTGCGGACCTCTCTGGCCCCTCCCACCCGAGGCTCCCGTAGGAGACGAGAAGCTCGCTCTCGGCCCGCTTTCCCACGGGAACGGCACCGGCGGACGCCCCGCCCAGCTGGAGGGTAATGCCTGGCTGTCCACTTGCCCCGGCGGAGAGCCTCAGTTGCCACGACGGCCTTGCGTCCCCGCCCTCCCCGGGCCACAGCCATCCCACCCACAGGCCGGAACCGTCCCCGGCATGGGCTCCGGCTTGCGCTGCCGCAGCCACCGGCGCGCCGGAAAGGAACGGGGAAAAGCAGGCGAAGACAAGCGCGGTCACAACCGAGAAAGACGGGCCAAGCCGAACGTTCGACACGGCGCCACCCCCTGGCCGGTGGTCACCAACACAGTTAGAGAGGATGGCGCCTGTTTCCTCTCACTTAACCAACCGTCAAGGGTGAATAAACAGGGGGGCGAGCCGCGCTCAGACGGCCTCGGCCAGCCGTACCTGCGTCTTCCAGGGAACCGGCCCGACGGCGGCGTACGCGTACCGGTCCGGAACGAAGACCCGGGCAGCCAGTTCGTGAACCTGTTCGGCGGTGACCTGCTCGATGCGCGCCAGCACCTCGTCGGGGGCCAGGTAAGGTTCCCCGGAGAGTTCTGCCCTGGCAAGCCGGCTTGCGCGGTGGCTCGTGCTTTCCAGGCTCAGCATCAGCGAGCCCTTGAGGTGTTCCTTGGCCCGGCGGAGCTCCTCCGGGGAGATCCCCGACGCCGCAACGGATGCGAGCTCGCGCTCCACGAGGTCCAGCACGGCTGCTGCCTTGTCCGGGCTGGCGCCGGCGTAGACCGTGAAGTACCCGACGTCGGAGAGGGCAGTATGATAGGAGTAGGTGGAGTAGACCCAGCCCCGCTCTTCCCGCAGTTCCTGGAAGAGGCGGGAACTGACGCCGCCGCCCAGCACGGTGTCCAGTAGCATCATCGGCCACTTGTCGGGGCTCGCTGCCTGAAGGCCAGGCGCACCGACACAGAAGTGGGCCTGCTCCGTCTTCTTGGACCGCACCAGCCACCGGTAGCCGCTCTCCACGGCCCCCGAGCGCCTCGGGGGCTCTCCCGGCGAAAGGGCGCTGAAGTAACGCGCCACCTGCTCGGCGAGGCGGTCGTGGTCAAGGCGGCCGGCCGCTGCCACCACCAGCCGCCGGCCGGTATAGTGGGCCCGCACGAACGCGCGGATCTGCTCCGGGGTGAGCGATTGTACCGACTCTTCGGTACCCGCGACCGCCCGCCCGGCAGGGTGCCGTCCCAGCGCGGCCTGGGCCACCAGGTCGTGGATGATCTCGTCCGGGGTGTCCTCGTACATCCGGATTTCTTCCCGGATGACGCCCTTTTCCTTGTCCACGTCCGCCGGATCCATCTTCGAGTGCAGCAGCATGTCGGCCAGCAGGTCCACGGCTTCGTGGAGGTGTTCGTCCAGCACCCGGGCGTAGTAGCACGTCTGTTCCTTGGTGGTGAAAGCGTTGAGCTGTCCCCCGATGGCGTCGATGCGCTCGGCGATCTGCCGAGCGCTCAGGCGTTCGGTACCCTTGAACATCATGTGCTCGATGAAGTGGCAGATGCCCTGTTCGCCAGGCGCCTCGTCCCGGGATCCCACGTCGACCCAGAAGCTGACGCTGGCCGAACGCAAATCGTCCATCGCCTCGGTCACAATGCGCACGCCGTTGTCCAGAACCGTCCTGCGTATCGTCGAACCCAAGAACCCGCCTCCTCGCTCGCAAACAGCAGTGTCCGGTGCCCGGTCTGCCGGACAACCGCCCAACATTATAGCCCTCCCGCCAGAACCCCGCACGGTAAGGGAGCGCCAGGCCCGTCACGAATCGCCACCGCCGCCTGCCATTCCCAGAAGGCGGCAGAGGGGTGGGGTCGTATGGGAGCCCCGGGCGCTGGTAGCCCTCACACTGCCCCGCAAAACGGAGGAGTGGGCGTCACCCTTGTCCCAGAAGGCCGTAGCCATTGCCGTTGCCGTCATCATGTACCTGCTTGCCAACGCCGGGACGCCGCCCTCGGGCACGCCCCCGTCCGGCGGCGCGCTGCCCCCCTCTCAACCCCCCGCCCCGGGCGAAAGCCGGCCTGGCATGCTGCAACCTGCCGTCGTAAGTGCCGGCGAGGCGGTGCTCCGCGCCGGCCCGGGCACCTCGTACGACCCGGTCGTGACGGTGCCCAGGGGAACCGCGGTGACCATCCTCTCGCAGCAGGGCGACTGGTATCGGGCCGAGCTCCCCTCAGGCACGACGGGCTGGATCTGGAGGCCACTGGTCGAGCTCTCCCCGTGGTCCCAGCAGCCGCCGCCTTCCCGGCCCGTCAGCGGCCGCGCCGTGGTCGGCTACTACGTCGATGAGCCCTACAACCCGTCGTACGACTCCATGATCGCCAACGCCGATCGCCTGACGGCCATCGCCCCGTGGGCTTGGGTGGTGGCTGCGGACGGGAGCGTTCAGCCCGCCGGCGACGCGGCGGCGCTGGGGCGGGCGCTCCGGGCGGCGGGGAGCCGGCGGCTTTCTACCTACGCCCTGGTGCATAACTACCAGAACGGCACCTTCGACTCCGACTCCGTCCACCGCCTGCTTTCGGACCCGCAGGCAAGGCGGCGCGCCGTCGAAAACCTGGCGCTGGAGGCCGCGCGCTACGGGGTCACCGGCATCAACCTCGATTTCGAAAACGTGCCTCCCTCCGACCGCGAGGCGCTCTCGGCCTTCGTGCGGGATCTGGCCGAGCGCCTGCACCGGGACGGGCGCAAGCTGACCGTCGCGACTCCCGCGAAGTCCTCGGACGGCCCCGCCAGCGCCCACTTCGCGGCGTTCGACTATGAGGCGCTTGGCCGCTATGCCGACGGTGTCTGGCTCATGACCTACGACCAGCACTACCGCACGGGTCCGCCGGGCCCCATCGCCTCGGTGGAGTGGGTGGAAAAAGTCGTCCGATATGCCGTCTCCCGCATACCGTCGCACAAGATCCTCCTCGGCCTGCCGGCTTACGGCTACGAGTGGGGCGATGGGGAAGCGGCCCGGGCTCTGACGTATGCCCAGGCGATGAGCCGTCTCGATCGCCTCGGGGCCACTTTGCGCTGGCATCCCACGTACAAGGTGCCGTACTTCACCGTCGGCAGCCGGCAGGTCTGGTTCGAAAACCGCTACAGCGCCGGCTACAAGCTCCTCCTGGTGGGCCGCTACGAGTTGGGCGGGATCGCCATCTGGAGGCTGGGCCAGGAGGACCCCGGGATGTGGGACGTCATTGCCCGTTCCCTGTGAGGCCGCTGTCCGGGCCGGCGAGTTCGGCCTCGTGGAGCGCGGCGACGAGCCGCCCGACCGGGACCAGCGTCAGGTTCCGCCTGCGCAGGAGATCGATGACGTCCGGCAGGGCCTCGACGGTCGGTTCGGTGGGGTGCATCAGGATGATGGCGCCGGGGCCGGCCCGCCGGGCCACTCGTTCCAGGATCTGGTCGGAAGGCGGGCGCTGCCAGTCGATGGTGTCCACGCTCCACATGACGGTGTAGTGGCCGGCGCCGGCGGCGACGCGGGCGATCCGACCGTCCACCTCTCCGTAGGGGGGCGCAAACAGTACGGTGCGCTTGCCCGTCAGCCGCTCGAGAAGCCTGGCGTTTTCCCGGACCAGCCAGTCCAGTTCCTCGTTGGTCAGTTCTGCCGGGTGATAGTGGTCGACCCCGTGGTTGCCAATCTCGTGGCCCTCTTCGGCGATGCGCCGGGCCAGGTCGGGGAACTGCTGGGCCCACCGGCCGGTCAGGAAGAACGTGGCCTTCACCCCGTGGCGCTGCAGCTTATCGAGCATGGCGGGCAGCACTTCTTCACCCCAGTCCACGTTCACCGCCAGGGCGGCCCACGGTCGATCGGACGGCCCCCGGTAGACGGGTTCCACGTGACGGCGGCTCGGAGGGGGTACGGCCCGCAGGAGGGCCAGCCCCGCACGGTACGGCCGGTCCACGATGCCGAAGGCCCGGGCGAGAAGTACGGCGCCGGCGATTGACACCGCCACGACCAGGCCCTGGCGCAGGCGCCGGGCGTCGATGGCCCACACCATCACGCCGCTCCGATGGGCCGGCAACGGCATCGCCTTTATTCCCCCCGTTACGCGGACCACGAGACCCGGCCCCGCCCCTTGCGGCCCTAGTGTCGGGGCTGGGCCGGTGGCTGCGGCGGCCGGTCCGGCGGTCGCGGCGGCTCAGGCGGCTTGGGTGGCTGCGGTTTGCGCCGCTGCACGCCGGAGTGCGGCTCGATGATGTAGTGGCTGTGGTAGATGAGTTCGGAGATGGGTACGATGCGGAATCCTCGGGCCTTGAGCACCGGAATCAGCTGGTCGACCGCCTCGGGCGTGTTGGCTCCGTCGTTGTGGAACAGCACGATGTCGCCGGGCGCCACACGGTTGATGATACGTTCCACGATGGAGCCGGCGCTCAGGTTCTGCCAGTCCAGCGAGTCTACCGACCACTGGATGGTGTAGTAGCCGAGTTCGCTTGCCACCTCGATGACCGCGTCGTTGTACTCGCCGAAGGGCGGCCGGAACAGGAGCACCCTGGGCCGGCCGACCAGCGCGTCGATACGGCGCTGGTTCTCCTCCAGCTCCCACCGGATCCGATCACGGGAGAGCTGGGCCAGGTGCGGGTGCGTGTAGGTGTGGTTGCCGACCTCATGGCCCTCGGCCACGATCTTGCGCACGTACTCGGGGTTCTTGTCGACCCAGTTGCCTCCCAGGAAGAACGTCGTCTTGACGCCGTGCCGGCGCAGGATCTCCAGGATCCGGTCGGTCCGGGTGGTGCCCCACATGGCGTCAAACGAGACGGCGATGCGGGCGTCCTGAACATCCACCTTGTAGATGGGTACGAGGCGCGCAAGGAGCAGGCGCGATACAACCGCTACCGTCTGCCCGCCGACCAGGTAGGCGATCACCGAACCTGCCCAAAGCGCGATGGCCAGCTTGAGCCACACGCGCAGGGCCCGTATGCGACCCACCATCGCCCTGCCCCTCAGGGGCAACTGTATCGGGGCAGGGCTTTGCCTAGAACCGCGTGGGCGCCGCCATCAGAGGGTGAACACGTGGCGGCCGATGCGCAGCAGAACCGGGCGAGTGGCCCAGAATTCGGGCGTGGCGGTCTTCTCGGGGTTATAAAAGTAGAGCGCGCCGCCGGTGGGGTCCTCTCCCGCGAGGGCCCGGTCCGCGGCGGCAAGGGCCGTGGGCCCCGGGCGGGTCGAAAGCAGCATCTCCCGCGAAAAAGGGAACTGCCCGGGCTGCATCAGCACGCCCGCGATCGTATCCGGAAAGCTCGGGTGCCGAACGCGGTTGAGCACCACCGCGCCCACCGCCACCTGACCCTCGAACGGCTCGCCCCGAGCCTCCAACCAGATGATGCTGGCCAGCAGGTGCCGTTCCTCGGGAGTGGCCGCGGCGGGGGCCGGAGCGAGGCGCCCGGTCGACAGGGCCGGAAGGGCGGGGGCGTCGAACGTGGCCGGCCCCTCTTGCGCCGGGGCGGGAACCCGAATCACCTGCCCCACGCCGATGAGGTCGGGGTTCTCGATGCCGTTCAGGTCCTGCAGCACCCGCACCGTCGTTCCGTGGCGCCTGGCAATGGAAAAGAGGGTGTCCCCCGGCTCCACCACGTAGTACCGGGTGCCGGGCGCAGGCCGGGCGGGCAGTTGTCCGGCGGGCAGGGTGTCGACTGTCCGGGCGTCGCCGGCCCGGGCCACGGTGGTTTCCGGCCGCGCGGTCTCAGCCTCTGGCACCTGCGCGGCGGGCGCCTGGGGCAGCGCCGGCGGCCCGGCCTCGGTACGGGCCCGCTGCAGGGCAAGTGCCCCCAGGGCGACGGCCAGCACCAGGATCACGGCGACGAGGTTTCGATCCATGCGGCGACCTCCCGTACCAGGCGTTCGGCAGGTGCGACCACCGGGGCAGGGCTTCGAGGAAGCGCACCCGATATGGCCGGGTGAGAAGCCTCCGGTCGGCCACCACCACAGCGCCACGGTCATGCTGGGTGCGGATGAGCCGTCCGAAGCCCTGCCGGAACTTGAGGACGGCCCTTGGAAGCGCCTCCTCCCAGAAGGGGTTGAAGCCGTGCTGGCGCAACCGTTCCGCCCTGGCCCTGTTGATGGGGTGGTCGGGCACGGGGAACGGAAGGCGGGCGAGCACCACGCACGAGAGGGCCGCCCCCGGGACGTCGACCCCCTCCCAGAAGCTGTCGGTCCCAAGGAGTACCCAGCCCACCCCCTCCGAACTCCGGAAGGCCTCCAGCATCTGGGTGCGCGGCCGGTCCCCCTGACAGAGCAGCTTCAGGGCCTGCCCGCCCAGGCGCGTTCGCAAGAGGCTCGAGGTTTGGGCAAGGGTGCGGTACGACGTGAATAACGCGAACAGCCGTCCGCCCAGCGCCAGGGACAGGTCGGCCACCAGGTCCGCCAGGCGGCGCGTGAAATCAGGAGAGTCCACTTCGGGCAGGTCGGACGGAAGTGCCACCATGGCCTGCCGGCGGAAGTCGAAGGGTGAAGGGATGACGCACTCGACGATGCCGGCCTCGCTTGTCATCACGCGAGGCTCGCCGCAACTCCCGATGACCGCGCGCAACACGCCCCACTTGTCGACTTCAGGGGCCTGTGGGCCCTCGTCCTCACCATCGCGCGGCGGCGAGTCCTGCTTGCCTATGCCCCCCTCAGGCGACGCCGGCAGCCCCAGCCGGCGCCGGATGGAACTGAAGCTTCCCCCGCCGGCAAGCGTCGCGCTGGTCAGCACGGCGGCCCGAACCGTCCCCAGAAGCTCGCCCGCGAGCACCGGCCCCACGTCCAGAGGCGCAGCCTTCAGGGTCACCTCGCGTCCCGGCCCGGTCTCGACCCAGTAGACGTATCCCTCGTCGGCCGCTTCAAGAAGCGCCTCGATCTTTTCGCGGTTGCCCAGGGCCCACCGGGCGAGAGAACGCAGTTCGGTGACCCGCTCCTCGCCCTCTGCACCTGTGTCGAGCGATTCAATCTGGTCCGCCACGCTCTCGGCGGACCGGGCAAGCTGCTCCAGAGCTGCAAGTGCCCGGGATAGGATGGCCTCCGGCACCAGGCGTTCTCCGTCGCCGGGAGAGAGGGCAAGCGTCCGGCCGCTCTCTCCTGCCTCGCTTCCCATCTCGTGCGCGGCCCGGCTCAACGAGTCGAAGAGCCGGGCCGCGGCAGCCAGCGCCTCCGCAGCGGCGCCGGCGAGGCCCGCGGCCTTCCCCCTGGCCAGCCTCTGCAACCGCCCGATGAGGGCGCCCCGCCCGACCTCGTACCCAAGGTGGGCGGCCGCCACGTCGTCGAGGTGGTGGGCCTCGTCCACCACCAGGTAGTCGAAGGAGGGAAGGACGGCCGCGTCGGCCGCGTCGGTCTGGCGGCGGAGCACCAGGTCGGCCATCAGGAGGTGCTGGTTGGCCACGATGAGCTGGGCCTGGAAGGTGTGCCGCCTGGCTGCGAAGTAGAAGCAGCTCTCGTAGAAGGGGCACCGGCGGCGCGTGCACCGCTCGGGGTCGGCCGCGACGAACGCCCAGGTGTCAGGGCCCACCTCCGGTGGCAGATCCGAAAGACTCCCCGTGGGCGTTTCCCCTTCCCAGCGGGAAAGCGCCTCGACGGCGCCGTCCGGGATCCCCCCGGCAATGCCTTCGAGGAAGCCGTGGCGCCCCTCCCGAAGGCGCTGCAACCTCAGCCGGCAGAGGTAGTTTCCCCACCCTTTGGCCACCGCGGTGCGGACCTCCCGCCCCAGCGCCTGCCGCGCAACGGGAAGCTCCCGGGTGTTGAGCTGCTCCTGCAGGTGAATGGTGTAGGTGGCCACGACGGCCCTGGTAGCAGGCCCGGCCTCGGAGAGGTGGATCAGCAGCGGCAGGAGATATCCCAGCGACTTGCCAACGCCCGTCCCGGCTTCGACGAGCGCCACGCCGCCTTCCTCGAGCCGGCGTGCGACCTGGCGCGCCATCCACTCCTGCTGCGGCCGCCGCTCGAAGCGGCGGCCCAGGGCGTGAGAAAGCAAGCCCTTCTTCGAAAAGACGGCCTCCAGGTCGCGCGGGTGCCCCAAGAACGTGCCGCCGCCTCTCCTCCTGGCACACGCCCGGCACGCCCGCGCGCCGGGAGCGGCGGTGGGGCTAGCCGGGCAGGGGCATCTTCGCTTCGGTCCGAGCTCGTCCCTGCCTCAAGCGAAGCCGAATGCCGCCCTGCCGCCGGCCGAGGCGGCCGTCGAGGAAACGGCTCAAAGACCACCGGTCGAGGGCGGCGTTGAGGGCGAGCAGAGCGGCCGTCCACGCCAGGAGGCCCCGCACCGAGAGACTCTCCCCTGCGGCCCATCCCAGGGCAGCCCCCAGGGCGTTGGCGCCGGCATCTCCCAGCATGACCTCGCCCCTGCGGTCGAACGGCATGAAGCCCAGCGCAGCGGCGGCCAGCGGGAGCCCGGCAAGCCACAACGCCCGCCGTTCTGGCGGCGACGCCAGGCCCACCAGGCCGAATCCGGCCAGGTAGGCCCCCAGCGCCCGCCCCGGGGCCGTGTCCAGCTGGTTCAACGCGTTGGCCCCCAGCACGGTGCTGGCAAACGCGAGGATGGAGCGCGCCGTTCCCTGCTCCCGCACTCCCCCGGCCGCTGCGCCCGCCGCCGCAAAGGAGATGAGAGCGGCCTTCAGTATGCCGGTGGTCGGGCGCCCGTCGCGCAGGCTCTGCCAGTGCTGGCGC